>DYRK01000212.1 GCA_020718785.1 Desulfatirhabdium butyrativorans
GGGGAGTTTGATTCACGCCGATCATCATCTGGGCAGCCGAACATATCCCGTATTTCCGTAATAAACGAAATGTATTCCTGATGCGGTTTACAGTGATGCTTCTTGACATATTTCTCAGCCAGTTTTCATCAAAGCTTTCTACTCCCAGCATCATTAAACAGCAGCCGAGACGCGAAGCCCTCGCAGCCAGCTCTTCATCAATCAAATCCGGTCTTGTAAAGCAAATCCATTGAAATCGGAGAGATGTCTTTTCCCATGCGTCAAAAAGGCGAAGGGTGCGTTCTTTGTCAACCATGAATGTGGCGTCACGGATATAGAGACTTTTAAAACCCAGCGCAGATGCAAAGTGCAGTTCATCAATAAAATCTTCAAGTTTCCGGGCCCTGTAACCGAGTAAATGTACGTTGCAATAGATACAGTTATAAGGGCATCCGAACCCGGCAGCAATACTGTAATAACGAGGCTCACGAAAAAAGGGAAGCTGATAAGAATATTTTTCTGCAAATCCTCTCCAGGGATGCAGATATTCAAAATACTTTACGCCGTTATTTTCCGATTCTTCCTGAATGTTTCCCCGCAGGCGAAGACCGGAAGAAGAATCGCCTTTAAGGTATCTGAGAAGTCCGGGGGAATCGAAATCTATGAGCAATCCGTCAGCCTCAGAAATCTTTCGGAATAATTTTTCAGGGGTAAATCTTGCTGTGTCGCCGGAGAGAAATAAACGAACACAAGGAAAAGCTGATTTAAGTTGAGCAAAAAATATTGCATCATGTTCCAGAAACGCTTCGCCGACAAGGGAAAGAACGGTATCAGGTCCGAAAGACCGGATTTTTTCCAAAGTCCCGGCAGGACTGAGCCTTTCATACACTGCATCAATGAATTCCAGTTGAAATTCACCTTGAGAAAAGAATCCCGATTGGATTTGCAAATCCAAAGGATGAATGAAAAATGTCCCTTTAGACGGCCCGCTGCAATAGCAGTCGCGAAATACAGGCTGCAGAGACGGAGGGTTAAGAAGAAGGAGTTTATGCTTACAAGTCTTCATGCTTATTCTTCTCCCAGATCGTTTTAAGATTCAGCCTGAAAACTCCTGACATAGAATTAATCCAAAGAGTATCTCCTTTTAAATCCATGCCATGCGGCAGTCCCCCGACTTTTATCGTCCATTGGCGTCTTCCCGTATCCAGACTGACGGGAAAGACGGTTCCTGAAAAATATCCCAAAACATACAGACAATTTCGCTTTTTATCCAGACGGATACGTCTGGCATGAATTTCACCTTTCAATCTTCTTTTCACCTCAAATGTAGAAAGATCAATTTCGTAAATTTTATCAAAACTGCCGTTTTGATAGTATAATACGTTGTTTTCATCATCAATCTCAATTGCTGTGCCGATGATATCGAAAAAATGTCTGTATCTCAGTACGGCTAATGTATCAGGGTCAACCTCATAAAGATTTTCACCGGGTCCTGATACAAAATAAAGCTTCCTTGTCTTTTTTGATTGCACAATATTCCACACAGGCCCGCCCCATCTGACAAATCCCTGCTTATGCAAATTCAATACCTTGTCAATTTTTCCTGTGTCCGAATTGTATGCAACGACAGCCTGTTCAACATC
Source organism: Desulfatirhabdium butyrativorans (assembly GCA_020718785.1). Classification (GTDB taxonomy): domain Bacteria; phylum Desulfobacterota; class Desulfobacteria; order Desulfobacterales; family DYRK01; genus DYRK01. The sequence continues at coordinate 1,623 of DYRK01000212.1, forward strand.
ATTGCCGATATAAATACGATGTTTTGATACGTCTTTGACAATATCCATAGGTTCCCAATATCGGAGCAGTCCTTCTGTCTGATTAGGGAAAGTTCTGATTACTGACAGATCATGCTTTGATAATTCATAAAACACTTCCTGATACCAGGGTGCTGAAAATATGCTGTCCGAAGACAGGTCAATCCGTCTGATATTTCCGCTTAAAAAATATTGTTTATTTCCCGTCAGCATATCTATACGAACAATCGTGGGATATTCAATTTCATCTTTGCAGTATGTGCAGCCGAACATAGCAAACAAGGCGTTCTCTTTTTCGTCAAAAAAGACACCCCGGGGATGATTTTGTATTGTATTAAAATTTATTGATTTTATATTGAAAAATTCTTCAACGCCTTCCTGTTTTGCTATTCTGTTTCCAGATAATCCGCCGATGCCTCCATAGTAGTATAAATGACAAAATAAGGAAAGTGCAAGAATAATAGGAACTACCATTGCTGTGAGTATGCGAAATTTTCTTTTTCGGACCGTAATCATATAATACATAAACAGCCACAAACCGAATGCAGCCAGCGTGATCCAGCTTTCCCCTCTGAACACAAGATAAAACTGAAGATAGAACTGCGGGGCAAACCACTTCAGCCATTGGAGATTTTCAGATGCTTCTGTTGCAAATATGACCCATATATAAAAAAAAGCGACCCAGAATAACAATCGGGATAAAAATAAGAGGAGCCATTTACTTTTAATATCCGATACGCTTTTTATTCTGCCGAAAGAAAAAATATTGCTGAAAAAAAATTCAAGTACAATGACAGGAATAAACAGCACATACATTACAGCCGGCGAGGAAATGATTTCAGAAATATGCAGACAGTTCAGCAAATGAAGATAAGCAGCAATGATCCATACAGACAATAAGGGAAATACATAGTTATCGGTCATACCATTTAGGCTTCCATAGTTTGTTTATGGCTGCAAAACCCTCAAGTTGTTTTTTTCCTGTCAAAGCAAGGAGTAAGTCTCTCAACAGGATTCTGGCGGTTGAAAATAAAAACCACCAATGGAGTTTTCTTCTGATGGGAATGTCTGAAAACATACCCTTTAAATATTGAAATGGACGCTTTATGACGAAATCCTGATATAATTTGTTATTAAAGTGTGCGATGTCAGCTCTGCTCAATTTTTCTGAAGGCATAACCGGATGGAACATATCATATTTTGAAAAATCATAATCTTCTATCCAGCCTTCTTTATCAGCCTTTTCCCAGAGGGGAGTTCCGGGATAGGGCATTACGGGATGAAAGGCTGCAAAATCAAGAGCTGTCTTTCGCGTATATTCTCCCAATGCCTCCATGCTCTTCTCTGTTTCCGTTCTTATCCCTGTGATAAAAGTTGCCTGTCGGAACACACCGGGGTATTTTCTCTTCAAAAGATGGGTTGCTTCAAAGACTTCCATACCGTTCATCCCTGTCTTGCCGACAAATTTCATATCCTCTTCGGAACATCTTTCTCCGCCCATCAGAGTATGCTTCAGTCCTGCCTTTACCATCTTTTCGAGAACCCCCTGTTTTTCCTGTTCAAGCAGAAGGTCAGTCCGCAGAAACGCCCACCAGCCCAGTTTATATCTTTTTCTGATAATTTCCGAGCAGAGACTGTCAAGCCACGCTGTATCAAAATTCCAAGTTCCGTCCACCCAGAAAAGATATCGTATCCCGTATTTATTGTATAACAGATCAATCTCTTCCATAACTCTTCCAACGCTTTTTGTCCGTCTCGTCGGAATCAGGCTTATTTTTCCATTCCGGCGGACATGTTCGCCTTCCTGCGCGCTCCACGAACAATATGCACAATTCATAGGACAGCCTCGGCTGGACTGTATTGTTATGGCTTTGGGCCAGAGTTTTCCGAAAGGAGAATATTTTTCTATGGGCATGGCATCATAGTCCGGTACGGGCAGACTGTCCAAATTTTCTATCAATTTTCCGGGTTCTGTTGCTATAACGGTGCCGTCATTTCTGTAAGCGAGAGAATTTACCGTTGAAATATCGCCGCCGTTTCTCAGAGTTTCCAATAAGATTTTGAGATATTTTTCTCCTTCATACCGTACAATAAAGTCAAGTTCCGGATAATTGTTAAGGGAATAATGCGGCATGTGCGAGTGGAAATGACCCCCTGCTATTGTAACGATATCAGAGTTGATTTCTTTTGCGATTTTTAAAACTTTTAACCCTTCATAGACATAAGGAAGACTGTCGCCCACCCCCACGACATCGGGTTTTTCATCTTCCAATATTCTGCGCAGAGACTTGTAGCCGATTTTCAGAGGAAGACAGTCAATCACTTTAACGGATATACCTCGCATCTCCTGTTTAAGATATGCGCTCAGGCTCGGGAAGGAAAGCGGCATCAGAAAGTTATCAGATTCATTGATAATAGGCCACAGATGACAGGGGGGACGCACAAAGATGATCTTTATCAGGTCACGATTGAAGATACTGCTCATTTAATTCCTTCTTGCGTATCAGATTTTAATCCGCTCTCAATAAAGATAGGGACAGACACCGAAGCTGTCTGCCCCTACTATAGAAAACTTGATATAACTTACTTTTTGCTCTTACGGAGCAACAGACATACTGTTTTTAACCGTCATAAGATCAGGGAGTTCAATACATCCGTCATCATCCAGATCATAAACAGGATCATAATTCTGATCTCCTACAGATGCCCCCAATCTGGAAAGAACTTTCTTGACATCACTGTCATCAATATCTCTGTCAAGGTCAAAATCGTAATGAAGGGGTGTACCGTCAGGAGCAGTATGTTCCTTCAATTCTCCGAAAACTACTGTCAGACTGCCGCCTGATGAAGAGGCGGTCAGATCGGAGGTGAATATCTTATGGGCTTCCATTGCTGCTTCCTTCATATCAGACGATATTTCGGCATTTCCCTCATGTCCTTTTACCGTCAGATTTCGGGGTTCACCCGTTGCACCGCGCAGCATAATACGATAGGATGTCTCTCCATCTGCAAGCTGAGGCAAAGAAACTCTCTGCTCATCACCGATATTAAAGTCGGCACCGGGGATATAACAGCCTTCTTTACCGCACACTCTGTTCTGAGAATCATATACCATCAGGTCGTCATCCATGGTATCAAGGCTTACCGAAACCCATAAATCTTTTTCTTTAACGGGCGGAGTTTCCAAATGTTCAACGACCAGTTTGCCCAAATCGGTTTCGGTTCTCCAGTCGAACCATTTGTCCTTTCCTACCACTGCATTTATCGTCGGAATTTCCACTGTTGCCCCGATTACTCGGATAATAAGATCATTATAATCTTTATCGCTGGAGGTAATTTCCATATCCTCATAAACAAAGGCATTGCCTGAACCGTTTATATCCGCTACCTGTCCGAGATGCGTTCCGTGAAAAGGATTTGACAATACCACTGAAAATAAAGGACGTTTACCGGAAACAGTCGTTAAAGGCGTTTTGGCAAGTTCTTCCAAAGTGGAATCCGGCACCAATATTATCGCAAACGTACCTTCCGGCCTCATTTTGAATTTTTTCACCCCTACATAAGGACCCTTATTCCAATCACTCGGCTCTCCGAGTGAACCGCTGAAACGAGCGCCTTCTTTTGAATCTGTCAATACGACATAACCTTCTTCGCTGTCTGACATAGCCCGTCTGACAGCTTCCTTCACGAATTTTTCGCGGTCAGGTATGAGTTCCTCCATTCCCTCAACACTGAATATACCGAGTTCTCCCTGATACATACCTCCGTCATACAGCCAGTCTATTTCAATAAAGCCGCTTTCTCCTACAGTGAACAATCCTCTGTTAAAGGTTGCTGCCAGTTCATCCTCTGTCGGGTTTGTTCCGCTTTCATATTCCTCTCTGTCTGAGAATCCGTCATTATCATAATCACCTGATCCGTCACTTGAGAGATCGCCGAAATGCTGCATCTCCCACTCATCCGATATTCCGTCTCTGTCTGTATCCGCAGATACTTTCTCATAGAAATTGATTTGAGCGACAGGTCTGTCAGAACTCAGTGTGACAGTTATCGAAGATGGATCAAACACATACTGTGTTTCATGCGCCGAAACCGTGTATGTCCCTTCCGATACGTCCGTAACTTTATAGTAACCTGCCGCATCCGAATAAACAGCGTTTTTTCCGGAAACCTGAATTGCTGCATTGCTGACAGGTGTGGAACCGTCCTGTAACAATATGTAGCCTTCAATGCCGAAGGACAAATTATATCCGGTATTCTTCAGGTTAGCTTCTGTGATAAAACTGCTGTTCCCCCATGAATCCAAAAAAACTACATTGGAAAGCTTTAAAAAGTTGTTCGGAGCCTCATCGGCAATCTTGAACTTTAAAAGAGCTATGATGCCGGAACCTTCCGGTGCCTGATCGGTATTATTTCCTATCAAGGCATTGGAAATATTTATTTTCCCGTCAGCAGCCTTAACCGCCTGAAACCCTATTGAGGTACCGCCGCGTTTTTTCAGAAAGTTAACTATCCCCTCTGACGGATAATCTTCATAACCCCCCATGAAAACCATGCGGACCGGGTCAAAATTAACTTCTGCCTGATATGTATCCAGGTTGTTTGCTTCCTGAGCGACAACATTAACCCATATTTCATTTGCTTCAGATTTAAGGATCGAATTCATCTCCAAAGCGCAACCTGCTCCCTGGACGGGGCAGATTACGATGAGGAAAAGCATGTTTAAAATAGCCGAAGCTATAATCGCCTGCCGGATAGCCTTCACCTTTATCGTTGCCATTTTTTCCTCCTTTCTGAATTGAGAATTAATAACATTACTGATTCTTATGCAGGGTCGTATATTTTCACACAGACCCTGCATAAAAAAGATTTACGGAGACATACAGTCTGCGAACTCAGCCAGATCTTTATAATCAACAATCTGCTTTCCTGAGAATATATCAGTCGTAGCATTCAGATTGTATTTCGGATCCCAGCAAATATCACCTTCCTTGCACAGCCAGTGAGCTTTAAGCAGTTCGAGATCGTTCCCGTCCACGGTTCCGTCCTCGTTAAAATCTCCTATCAGTTTGTCGCTCTGCCTCACTTCGACTGTTTGCGGGCTGTTGTCCGCATCAGGAGTTTTTACCGTAATTGTAGCGGTTCTTGCCTCCCCTGAATTCGCATCATAACTCACAGTAATCGCGCCGTTATTGCTTCCTGAACTTCCGCTGTCAATTCTTAACCACGGCGCATCATTTATCTCCGCGGTCCAGTTCATTGCACCTATCCCTGAGTTTGTCACATTAAATGTGACTTTGCCTCCTGTTTTGGAAACCGTCCGATAAGCCGGTGAGACAAATAAAACCGGCGAGTCGGGCGGCTGGCAATCTCTTAATTCTATCGTAACAGATTTGTTCAAATTTATCAGTGTGTCACGGCGATGATAAGATTGCCAGTCAACCAGCACCCACCATTTTTCCTGTTTCTCAAAACAGGGATACGGAATTCTGATACATTTCCAGAAACATATTTCTTTATGACAGATACCTAAGGACTGCCAAGTTAAAAACGGACCGAATTTTCCATTCGGACCGTACAGATCATTATATGCCATAAAATTCAGATTACCCCACAAGCCGCATGCGTTATTCCTGAGTTCCATAGAGCAGGTCGCCTCTCCCCAGAACTCATCTTTTATAAGAGAAAGCGTTCCTTTTACACCTGCCGAAGCTATAACAAGATCAACCTTTGCGCTGCCATAAGCGCCGGCATCTACAAGGGCACCGATTTTTGCAGAAAAATTTCCGCCGGCATGTACAGACAGTCCTCCGTCAGCGCCGAGGCTTCCTCCCCAGTCCGCGCTGACAACGATATCAGCCCACTGAATTCCCAATTCACCCCGGCCTCCGGCTTCAAAAGTAACCGGGATAATAACAATTACGATAGTTGTTGAAGCACCTACTTCTTTTGTAAAAGTCTTTTTATCTCCTTTTAACAGTACCTTTGAAAATCGTTTACTGCGGCTGCTGTCTCCATCGTAAGACCAAATAGTTGACCCTAAAAAACGGATTTCCAATTCGGCTTGAGAAGGGTTCTCCGCATCGGGAGATGCAGCCGATGCACTTCCTTCAGCAGCCAGAAATTCAAAGTTATTATCCAGTATCGTCAATTCAGCGAGTCCGTCAACCTGAGCAGAAGCTCCCTCACGAGTAAGTTTTGCATTGGCATTGCCTTCAATCCGAGCGCCGAAGTTACGATTACCGAAATTCTTCTCGAAACCTTTAGACCAGTCCAGCCCGATTTTGCTTAGGACAAATTCTTTCGCACATTCCAAAATCGTTGAAAGATATTTGGAGTATTGACCTTCGTCAGTTACGGCTTTGATAATATCTGATAATTCCTGATATCCTTTGATGACCTGATTTTTCCTGTTCTCGAACTCTTTCAAAAGTTCTGCGGGAAGTTCCAAAACCCTCAGCTTTTTCAGAAAGTCCTCGCTGATCTCAAAGTTTAACAGTTCAGTCCAATCATCGCGTTTTGATCTGCTTGTCTTGTTCCGTTCGTCTGTGAAACGATCCGGCAGTTCCACAATCATCAGATCGCTGATCTCTGAGACATCAGCGGAACCGTCAATCCATGAAACAATTTTAAAGGTCTTGGATGTGCCGATACTCCCTCTCAGCCTTTCAACAAGTTCAGGGGGTAAAAGGAGGGTCAACGCCACACTTTTTTCCACATCGGGTCCCACATCATCCACACTCAGGACATCGGAAAATTGCTGAATACCGCTGTCCCATACCAGTAAATCCGCATACATGCCTTTTCTCAGTTCAAGAGCGAATTTAAGGTGAAGTTCAGACTGTGCTTTCTTGCCGGGAGCAATATGAACGGTCAGTTCCACACGCCCGTCAGGCAGCAGATTACGAACCTCACCCCGTGTTTCGGAATTTTGGTTCAATACCTCTTTCTGAATTTCCACACCTTCCTCGGTCGGCAGAAAGGTAACCGTTGTCTGCCGATCTACAAACTGAATATTCAGACTGAATGGTTCATCAGATACTCCGGTATCGGTTTCATCATCGTTACCCGGAACATCTTTGATGGAAACAACTGTCCCGTCATCAAGAACCGTACCGTCTTCAACCGCTATACCATTGATATAGACAGTACCGTCTTCGTCCACAACAACATCTTCTTCGGATACGTCCTTATCAGAGACCGCACCGTCTCCTAAATCATCGGGACCCGAAGCAACGGCACCCGTGCTTACTGCATCTGCCCAAGCCGTTGTAAAAGATATTCCCCATCCTGTTAAGGAAATCGTTGAAAAGAAAATGAGAAGAACAAAAAAAACAGAAGGTTTTCCCATCAACTTTTCGTACAATCTTGTATTCATCATTCTGTTATCCTCCCCTGATTTTTTTTATTAATATTTAAGCTGACCGGAATTTAGTTGTTAATGGCATAAAAATTGCATAATCAGAAACACATTTTTTTGGACAGATATGAATCCCCGCTACAGGATCGCCCGATTCAGAACATTTTCTGTATGCAAAAAATGTGCCATTAAAAACCAAAATACGATCAGTATGTTGCATACCGAT
>DYRK01000926.1 GCA_020718785.1 Desulfatirhabdium butyrativorans
GGGGCTTCCCCGGCAAGTGCGTTCCCAAGCCGGGGCTTGGGAACGAGAAAAAGGAAATACTCTGTGACTTATAAAATTATATCAGGAGGAAATCATGATTGCCTGTAAATTTGAAACAGAAATATCGGACGGAATGATTAAAATTCCCGAACAGTTCAAAGAAAAAATAGCGGGAAAATTCCAAGTGATCATTATTCCGCAGAAGAAAAAACAGAACAGACTGAGACAGGCATTGCTGGACTCTCCTGTCTGGAGTGATGCGGATATTCAGGCTTTTAAGAGTACGGTAGAGAAAGGATATGAAAAGTGGAACCCGGAGGAGTTGTGATTGACACATGCGTTCTGATCGAGCATTTCAGAAGCAGACAGAAAGATAATACGATATTATTCAAGCTGAATGAAAAATACACATTGTATATTTCAGCCGTTACCCAATTTGAATTTATGGTCGGCACAAAACCCGAACATAAGGAGAAGATCAGAGCAATTCTTGATGCTTTCCAAATTTTGGCATTTGATTCGAAATCTGCTGAAATTGCAAGCGTTATATCCGATTTTTTGAAAATAAAACATCGGCAGACCGAGTTCAGAGATGTTTTTATCGCTGCCACAGCCATATCGAAAAAATTGCCGCTGTCAACCCTGAATACCAGACATTTCAAGGAAATTGAGGGACTTAAACTTATTACAGACTAAAACAAAAATTTTGAATCTTCGGGAAAATCAGGACTGAACAGCTATTGTCTGAACCCTGATTCAAAGGATTAAAGGATTTTCATGATTTCTGTTCAGCCTGTTGAATGAATATCTACAAGGATTGCGTTTAAGCAGGGATTTCCGGATCATATTCAGGCTTTTAAGAGTACGGTAGAGAAAGGATATCTGATACTAATAACGAATTTTAAAAATGGAGAATGCAAAAGAAAGGAGTGTGTTATGAAAACAAAACAGAGTCTTAGGTGAGGGTATGTTTATGAAATCTGGCAAATAAAAGGCTTTTCAAACAGAAAATGCAAAAGAAAGGAGTGTGTTATGAAAACAAAACAGAGTCTTATCGGTGTGATGGTCATTTGTTTTGCGGCAACGGTTTTTGCGGTGAACGGATTCGGGGCGGTTTCGGGGGATGTTGATGGATCGGGGAAGATTGATCTCAAGGATGTGATTACCGCAATTCAGATTTGCGCGGGAATAAGCCCGACTTCGGCGGTTCACGGGGAAAATGATGCAGACAGCGACGGAAAAATCGGTCTTGCAGATGCGGTATTTGCTTCACAGGTGGTTTCGGGCAAAATCGTATTGCCGTATAATCCCGGAGATATGGGAGTACCGGCTGATTATGAAACAACTCTGATAAGTATGTCGGCTGCTTTTCCCGATATGATCGCTCAGTTGCCGGAAAGTTTCGACTGGCGGGATAACGATGTTGTGACACGGGCAAAAGATGAAAGACCTGTCACACCGGCAGATCATCAGGGGCGTTGCGGAAGCTGCTGGGCTTTCGCGGCTGCGGGTGCTATGGAATCAAAGATATTGATGCTCGGAGGACCCGAATACGATCTCTCCGAACAGCAGCAGGTTTCATGCAATGCAGAGCAGTACGGATGTTGCGGCGGATTTCTGAATGCCTCCCTGTTATGGCGTGACAGAGGTCCTTTGCGGGAAAGCTGCACCGATTACGGAGATTACGGAACACAACCCTGTGATTGTAATCCTATCTGTAACACATCAGCCTTGTCAAAATTGTCGTGCGATAGTATGGCTACATGCCCGCAACTGTCTTACCGCACCGACAAATATTATTCAGTGAATGCAGCCTACAGCAATGAAGTCAAAATTTCTCTCAGGCAGGACGGACCTGCTCCTTTCAGATTTACT
>DYRK01000213.1 GCA_020718785.1 Desulfatirhabdium butyrativorans
TCGGATTTTCATCCGGTGCATACCCGACTGAAAGGCGGGGGAACGCTCCTTTGATTAAATGCTCCTTCTGACAGACAGAGACCATTTTTTCTGTGGATTCCCAAGCCCTTTGATCCAGTTTGTAATTTCGGTTTCCCCATCTTTCGGATTCACCCATATCAGACTTTTCAGCATCGTTTTATTTTCTGATGCAACAGAAAAAACATCTCTTGCCGTATTGTCGCCCGAAGCCACAATCTTTCCGGATTTAAGAGCCGCGTCAATCAGATGGCAGTCTTTCAGGGCAATTCTCTCCTGTTTGTCAGTCAGTCCCCAATTCGGCAAATCCGATTCGGTCTTTTCATTTTTACCAATTCGAATCATGTTTACCTGCTTTCTGCTGACCATAAGGGCGCGCCAACGTGTGCTGTAATTTGACTGGTGACGATTCCACTCATCACGGATTTCTTTTGTCATTATAAGCTTATGACCGTTTTCCCGGACTGCTTCTAAAAAATTCCGGCAATTGCCTGAAACCGGATGATCGCTTTCACCGGCGGAATGGGCAATGTCTGCATCAATGACCAGCATGAGCTTTTTTTTCGGAGTCATTTATAATGACATCCTCTTCTCGACAGCGTCTAAATAATCCCTGTCTGCATTGAGCATCACATCGTCAAAATCTTCGGGCCAGTCGCCGAAAGCTCCGTTTTCATCCAAATCCGCACTTACGATTTCTGTTTCCCCGTCGTCTTTATTTCTGGAAAACCAATGCAGCGCGACATCTCCCGGCGACAATTCGCCCTTTGCAATCAAAGTCTGCACGCCTCTGAGGAGAAGCGAGCTATGGGTTTCAACAATGACACGAACCCCGCGTTTTGCTGCTTTTGCCAAAAGCATGGCAAGAGCAGCCTGCGCCCGTGGGTGCAAGTGAATTTCCGGCTGCTCCAAATAAACGGTCTGGCTTTTTTCCGCTACAATCAATGCCGTAATGACAGGCAATATCTGTGAAACCCCCAAGCCGAAATCCGCGATGCTGACCAAATCTTTTGCTCCGCTTTTTTTGGCTTTTGTCATACGCCCTACCAAGATTTCAACCCTTGAGTCATCTTTCTTTTTTGCCTGAAGCGTCCATGTCAGCCCGAGCGTCCGGAGAGATGTTCCCAATTCTCTCAGCTTCCCGGCATCTTTATTGATCTGCCAATAATAAATGATACTGGCAACATAATTTTCAAATCTTCCGGGAAAAAAATCCTCCACAGCAGTGGTTTTGTACATTCGTTCAGGATTTCCCCTGAGTCCCGGCAGGTGAATCATTTTTTTTATTAAAAAAATACGATCTCCAAATGAATATAATGGAACAACTTTATTTGTGGATTCGGACAGAAATCCGGCTGATAAGAAACATCTCTCTCTCATTATACTCAATTGATGATTCTTAAATGAGGATAATTGCAACAGCTTTTTTAAATAGTCAGGGATATTTTCTTCTATTTCCTGACGCGACATATCGGGGCGCAGATAAAAAGAATTTTTCCCTTTTTGTTCGTTGCCTATGAATTCCTGAGCTTTGATTTCCAACCCTGTCTTTTTTGATTTTTTATACGAGGAGATAAACTCAGTGCCGTCATCCAATTCGATTCCGACCGAAAATTCAGAAGCCTTTTTTCCTGTTCCCAGATTGGAGAGCATCTGATTGATGTCTGTTATCTTTACATTTTCGCCGTCCAAAAGCAGAACACCCGGATCATAAGGCGCTTCCAATGTCTGTTTCAGCAGAAGAAAAGGCTGAATAAAACTGGACTTTCCGGAACTGTTTGCCCCGGCAAGCAGGGTCAGAGGGGCAATTCTGATTTTCCGGGCAGTGTAAACAGACTTGTATCCTCTTACAGATAAGGCTGTAATTGCAGGCAGTTTCTTATCAGTTGTCTTTTTACGGGATTTCATTCGTAAGAGCAGTCCTTTTGTTTAAGAATGGCGGGTTTCACCAGCCTTACGCAGCAAAAGCGACCAATCTTCGTCCACTGTTTCCTGAATCTGTCCGAAGTCTTTGTCAGTGAGATGTTTGAACCGCCCCTGGGTTTTCATATAATCCGTTACCGGCCGGTCGCCTTTATAATTCAAGGTATAGCTTACGCCATTTTCCACTTCGTACAGAGGAAAAAAATTGGACTGAACCGCAAGTCTGGCGATTTTTATGCACATTTCGGTGGGAATCCGCCATCCTGTGGGACATGTTGCAAAAATATGGATAAAGCGGCTTCCGCCTTTCATCTCCTTTGCCTTTCGGAATTTGCGGATCATATCTTCGGGAAAAGCAATGCTTGCAGTGGCTGCGTAGGGAATACGGTGAGCGGCAAGGGCTTCCACAATGTTTTTTTTGCGTGTATGCTTCCAATCCTGACCCGGAGTTGTAGCAGTACGGGTTCCGTAAGGCGTGGATGAACTGCGCTGGACACCGGTGTTCATATAGGCTTCGTTGTCATAGCAGACATAGATAAAATCTTCGTTGCGTTCAACCGCCCCGCTGAGAGACTGAAACCCGATGTCAAATGTCCCTCCGTCGCCTGCCCATGCCACCACAGTGGTTTCCGTATCATTTTTCATGTCCAATGCTGCCCGTACTCCGCTGGATGCCGCGCCTGCGGTCTCGAATGCCGTATGCAGGACAGGTATTTTCAGAGAGGTCTGAGGGTGGGGACCCGCAATAATCGCCCAGCAGCAGGCCGGAATGATCATTATTGTCTTTTCGCCCAATGCCTTGAGCGCAAACTTCATGGCAACGGTCGCGCCGCACCCTGGACAGCCCACATGGCCGGAATACATATAATCTGTGTCCGGAATACTGTTATGTGTCATAACTGAAAATCTCCCTTTGATACAAGATAATCTGAAAATGAGAGTGCTTTTATGATTTCAGATTCAGGAGTTGATAATATCAGTATGATTTTTCTCTGTCAATATTATATGAGTGAAGGAGTGATTTTTTCACGGAACAGCCTGTTGGCAGGTGAAACAGGAAGTGATGCGTGAGGGAGAAACCGCGGTCATCGGTCAGCATGATAACCGCGTTTTCGCTTGCAAGCGTGTTTATGGACAACTTATCCATGAGAATGGTGTCTTACGCTCAGGGTCTTTTGAGTAAATCCAGGAAACCCCCAGCTTTTCCGCAACAGCGAGCAAATCCTGATCGCCGGAAACAAAATTGACCTCATACTTTGACCGTTTAAGAAAAAACGCCGCTCCGAGAATCTGATGATCTGTCATATCCGCAACAACAGTGATTCTGCCGTCGCGCATGACGCGGAGATATTTGGGATCGGAGCGTTGATGCGCTATTAAACTGAATGCTTCAAAGGACATTGAAAATGGAAGAAAACGCCTTCCGTGAAGACAGGTCATCGGATCATCTTTTTTCCGGTGAACATACAGATTGGAAATAAGAAGCCTGCGCCTTCTGATTCCTTCTTTGATCCGAGCGGGCGAACAATTTTTCTGTCGGGACTGCCAAATCTCTTCATGCAGATAATCCGCGATTTCCGCCAAGGTGATCGGATGATACCTATACTGCCCTTTTGAATCAAGCATTCCGATAAGTTGTGCATGTCCCGGACTTTTCTCAAGCGCAAAATCCAGCAAGCCGCTCGTATCAAACAGATACACCGGAAAATCTCTATTCAGCTTCATAATAGTTCGAATCCTCCGGCTCCATATCTCTGAATCCGATCAATGCCTGCTGCACTCCCTGTTTTTCAGACAACTCTCGAATACGCTCGAACTGCTCCTGATACTGTTTCAACAGATTCGGCAGCAATTCTTGATCTGACGCCAACTGATCTTTGGAAATGTATGCGCTCGGATGAACAAAGGGGTTATCGCGCTGCTGCTTTAAAAAATGCTCGGTCGTCTCGCGGCCCGTCAAATAAATGATCGGCAGCAGCAGCCCGAAAGGATGATTTTCTCTGAGCCATCCGCAGAAATCGTATCCGACCTGATCTTTTTCTCCGACATCCCTGAAATCATGATCCAAAAGAACCACCATCGGCTCATCCGCGCCTTCGAGTCCTTCACGCGCCTGTTTTAAGGTATGATAAACTTCGGCTTCATAGCCTTCAACCTGCACCAAATCTTTCAAACTGTCCGCAAAGGACGCCTCGTCATCTATGATGATTACCTTCATTAAAATTTCTCCTTTTTAGGGCTCAGGCGCGGCAGGCAGTCGAAGCCAGAATTCAACACCTGTGGCGATTTCTGGCATCAGCACAATCCGTCCTCCGTAATGCTCGGCCACTGACTGTGCCAGTGTCAGACCCAGCCCGAGTCCTCTCCCTTTTTTGGTAGAAAAACCGCGCTCGAAAATTCTTTCCCTGATTCCAGGGGGGATACCGGGTCCTTCATCCCGGACATAAATATCTACCCACCCGTAAGGAGCAACAGATTGCTCATCCGGACGCGAGGGCGTAAAAATTCCTCTGATGATGATATGACGGCGTTCCAACGGGATGGATTCCTCTGAACATGCCTGAATCGCATTATAAACCAATCCCCGGATAGCCATCTGAAATAAAAATTTATCTCCTCTGAGATACAAAGCCTGTTTCCATTTATTATCATCCGTAATTTGAATATCTATCCTGACATGCGCTTTTTCAGCGTAATGCCTAAGCAGTTCTTCCACGCCCGAGACCATATCCGAAACCCTGTGAGTTTCTTCCGCATTGCTTCTTTCAGTCAAGGCTTTGTAAACCTGCATCCGTTCTCCGAGGAACTGAACCTGAAGACGTAATTTTTCCAAAAATTTCAGAGTGTTTCCCCTGTCTCCTTTTTCAAAATATCTCTTCACGGTACTGACACCTAATCCGATTGCTCCTACTGGCTGATTCAACTCATGAACAACGTCTCCGAAAAGAGTGGCAAGTTCCTTCCATTGCTCTGCTTCCCGGGAACGCAGAGAACGGGTTTCATCATTAAGGGTTCCCATACGGTCATACACGCTTCCGGTTGCACCCAGCGTATAAACATCTATCGGAAGCCCTTTTTGAAGCATCTCTTCTTTCAGACGATTGACATCTTCCACCCGATTCGCACGACCATATCCTTTGATGACCAAATTATAGAGATATCCAAGAGTTTGAGAGGAAAGATTAAGTCCTTCAGGAAGATTCCTGAGAATTTTTTCGGCATCTTCCGGCTGACCCGCCTGACCGTAAGCATTCACCAGCGCACCGTAAATCGTTTCATTCGGCTTCAACCCCTTGGCAGTCATGTCATCAAAGACTTCCCGGGCTTTATCCGGCTGACGTGCTTTGCCATAAGCATTTATCAACGCACCGTAATGAAACGTGAGTTCGATATAAAACTGCCTGATTTTCATATAAAAACTTACCGCAAAGGACGCAGAGAAGCCGCAAAGAGCGCAATAATTTTTATTTCCGCTTTGCCGGAGCGGAAAAAACTCAGACATTGTGCATTCACAGCGTACTTTGCGTATCCTTTGCGTCCTTTGCGGTAAAAAATTATGTCGAACTCACGTTAATGAAACTCATTCGGCTTTACGCCTTCTTTCGGCATTTGGTCAAAAATTTCCTGAGCTTTTTCCGGTTGTCCTGCTTTTCCGTAATCGCTGATTTGGGAAGTATAGTAACGTATATTAGGAACAGAACTTATTTTTTCGGTGGGATATTGCGGAATAAGATTGTTCAGGCTGTCATTTTCTTTTGCGTCTGATGTATTCGGCATGGCTGGTGTATTCTCGTGGTGATTGGCTTAAAAACCATCGTAAAACGATTTTGCAAATCGTTTGATCCGCGGGAAGATTTGCAAAATCGTTTGCGGTCATGGGCTTTTTTGAAACAGTTCATGCTCGGAAAAATATTCTGCCTCGTAAGTTTTCACGACCGTATCATTGTCTTTCCAGCACATTGCCGACATTCCGGCTTTCTGACACAGATGAGCCAGAAAAACCTCTTTCTCAGGAAGCTGTTCCCAGACCTGAGGAAGGAAGGTTGCGGAATGCCAGCCTTTTGAGAGAATGACGCCGTGTATTCCGGGCTTGAGTTTTGCTTTCAGGTCATCCGCGTCTTTGTAGTCAAGAAACTGCGGAACCGTGAGTACGCTGATTTCAATATCAACTTCGGACAGTTCTTTTTCTGTCAGGCGTGGGAACCGGGGGTCTCCGAACGCGGAATTCAGCGCATTATCCTCGACACAGGAAATCAGGGGTTTCACCGGCTCGATAGTTCCTATACATCCTCTCATCGCTCCGTTTTTATGCAGGGTGACAAAACATCCCCGTTTTTCAGCCATTGCCGGGGGAATTTCTTTGGGACGCTCCGGTTTTGAGCCTTTTGCAAGCTCGGACGCTATAACGGAACGCGCCAGTTTAAGCAGCACGCGTCTGTCCTGATCGGTTAAGTCTGACATTATGTTCATCTCCTTTCCTCACACAAAAAAATCGGCTATTTCGGCGCGCTCTCCTTCAGGAAGAAAAGCCAGACAATAAAATAAGCGAAGCCTCCGCAGGCTATGGTAGCGATTATATAGCTCAGCCAGTCAGTCGGTTTTTCGGCAACTCCATGCTCATTCGGGGGACCGACTTTGTGTTTGCAACTGAAACATATTGTTTCTTCCACCTTAATTTTAGCCGAACAGTACGGACATCTTTTTGTTCTCAGTTCCGACATGATTCTCACCCCCTTTATACGATAAGACCTGCCGGGTTTCCGAAACCCCGCAGGTCTTTGTGCTTTCCTATTTCAGAAAATCGGCTTCAATGGCAATCTTGCTTCTGTCCTTCAGTTGGGAAAGCCATGCGTCAAAGGTTTTGAATTTTTTCTGTTGCAGAAGTTTTTCCTTTGTTTTGTCTTTTTCCTTCTCGAATTCATCAGGCGCAGGCTCTTTTTTCTCTTTGAAGGCAATGACATAATAACCTTTTTTTCCTTTTATGGCAGCATCAGCGACTTTCTTTTCACCGGAAAGTTTGAACGATGCTTCGGAAATTTCCTTTTCATATCCGATATCGGGAATCGAATCGCTGCGCTTGAAAAAAGCGGCAGTTTTAGCTTTGACACCAGCTTTTTCGGCTGCGGCTGCCATTGTTTCGCCTTTTTTCAGAGCCGCAAGACAGTCACCGGCATCTTTGCCGGCTTTTTCATCCTGCTTTACCTTTATAAAATCAGCCTTGACTTTGGCTTCCACATCTTTGAACTCGGCGATCTGTTCGGACTTTTTTTCCAGCAATTGGAGAATATAATATCCATCCCCCATATCTGTAATCTCACTGACTCCCATCGGCGAAAGCTTGAATGCCTCGGCCGCAAATTTTTTGCGGTTTTTTACGTCCTTATCAGGACCTTTCTGAGTGAAGAAATCAGTCACCGAAAGGCTGAATTTCTTTGTTTTGGCAGCTTCCGCCATATTATTTCCTTCGGAAACAGAATCATAAAACGATTCAGCTTCGTCATAGGCAAGGGATTTGGCTCTTTCATCTGTCAATTTGGTCCTTATTTTTCCTTTTGCCTCATCAAATGACTGAGAAGATGCCTCATTGATTTTTTCCACTTTGATGATATGCCACCCGAAATCTGACAGTACCGGCTCGCTGATCTCTCCGGCTTTCATGGAAAAGGCTTTGTCTGAAAAAGGTTTTACCATCATGTCTTTCTTGAATGCGCCCAGACTTCCGCCATTTTCTTTGGAACCGGGATCTTCGGAATACTGTTTGGCAGTTTCCCCGAAATCTTTTCCCTGATCTTTGACCATCCTGAGAATTTCAAGGGCTTTGTCTTTCTTTGCCTGAACAACTTCCGGCTTGCTGTCTTTTTCCGTTTTTATCAGGATATGACGTGCTTCCACAGTTTTATCGGTTTTGAATTCACCCGGATTAGCGTCATAATATTCCCGAATCTCTTCATCCGTGAGCTGAACCTTGGATTTGTAAACATCAAAAGCGAAATTCAGGAACTGGACTTTCACCTTTGCCTCGGTTTTATAGCTGTCTTTATGGCTTTCATAATAAGCTTTGATTTCTTCTTCAGACGGCGATATGTCTTTATACCTGTCAAAGTCAAACAGCGCGTATTCGATACTCACCGCCGCGTTGTTCCATCTGTACCATTCCATTGCTTCCTGATCCGAGACTTTGACTCCGTTTATGACAAAGCTTCTCAGCTTTTCTGTCAGCATTGATTCGCGCTGCATAATCTCGAATTCTTCGGGAGTCAGGCGGTTCGCGCTCAATACCCTTTTATACAGACGGTTGTCAAATATCCCGGACGATTTGAAAGCGTCCACTTTTTTTATAGATTCCGCAAGCTCTGCATCGGAAACCCGCAGATTGAGTTTTTCAGCTTCCTGACGCAGAAGGCTCTGGTCAATGAGACTGTCCAAAGCCTGTTTTTCCAGCATCTTGATCATATCGTCATTCAGATTGCTCCCGAACCGGCGATAGCGCTCCACCAGCTTGTTGTAAGAATCCCTGTATTGTTCGGAAGTTATGGATTCGCCGTTTACCGTGGCTGCCAGTTGCCCTTTCTGACTTCGAAAACTTCCTACTCCCCAGAAAATAAAAACCACAACAATCGCACCCAAAAGAATTTTGATTATCCAACTTGTCGCATGTATCCGCATCAACTTGAGCATTACAGTTTCACCCCTTTTCCAATAAGATTTTCTGTTGTATTGCAAAAACTCAGACAGCCGGTCTGTCTGTCCTGTTTTTCCATGATTTATACTGCCCACCGGCATAATCTGCGCTTTTTGTAAAACGCCAAAAACTTAAAACAGACGCAGACCGTTTTACTGAAAATCCGGAAAGCGCAGAATATGACGGTGGTAAGAATATTCCGGTTATAAAAAATACTTCACAGAATTAATGTTGCCGGCCTTTCCTGCCGGTTGATCTGAGTTCCCACGGATTCGGCGCAGAACGCACAGCGGTATTCGTATTTTTCACCCTCGGGAAGGATCAGCAGAAGATGTTTCCGGACAGGGACAGCCTCTTTGCATCTGGGACAATACAGGGCTGTCGCGTTCATATTCTGAAACGTCTCCGGTTCCTCGGATTCCCGTACTGCCCTTTCCGATGATCTGATAAAATTTTGCAGATTCATGTCATTCCCCTTATCCATAAACTCCGACCGTTTTCAATCTTTCCTTAAACGGATTATATTATTTATTAAAATTTATTTTGTCAATAAGTTCCCGCTTTTTTTTAACCCGGATTCAAGGATTAA
>DYRK01000214.1:0-4238 GCA_020718785.1 Desulfatirhabdium butyrativorans
CCGGAAACCTCCGACCCTCTAAAGATAATTCTTATTTCCGAAAATGTCTATTGTTACTTCTTTTGCAATAAACGGATACGCCGAAGAACCGCTTCAGCCTGTCACGGTTCAACTGAACTGGGTCCCGAATGTCCAGTTTGCCGGTATTCTCATCGCAAAAGAAAAAGGATGGTATGAGGAATCGGGGATTGATCTGACGATCAAAGGCTGGGCAGAGGGTGTTGTTCCGATTGACGATGTTGTCGCTGGAAAAGCTCAGGTTGCGGTCGCAGATTCGGCCGAACTGATCCGCTTCAGAGTCCGAGGCAGCGCAGTGAAGGCTATCGGCACGGCATTCCGAAAGTCGCCGTCCTGTCTGCTCAGTCTGAAAGCAAAAGGTATTGAAACTCCCAAACAGCTTGCGGGGAAAAAAGTCGGGATCAATAATCCGGAATCAGACATGATGATCAAAATCATGCTGAAAAGTCAGGGACTGCGGTATGAGGATATCATTCCTGTCAAAGTCGGCTGGGATTTTCAGCCTCTGATTGACGGGACAATAGATGTTTATACCGCGTTTATGAATAACGAACCCCTGACGATGAAAAAAATGGGATATGATGTGACTTACATGCCGGGATTCAAATACGGATATGATTTTTACAGCGGACTCTATGTTGTAAGCGATACAATGATTCAGCAGAACCCTCAGATCGTTCAGAATTTTCTGAGTGCAACATTGCGGGGATGGAAAGCAGACGCGTTGGAGAACGAGACAAGACAGCTTATTCATAAATCAAATATGTCAATAGGACAACTGGCTCATTCCATAGAAGAAATTACGACTGCAAGCGAGGAATCCTTCAAAATCATCAGGCAGATAGAAGAGATTGCATTTCAGACAAATCTTCTTGCTTTGAATGCGGCTGTCGAGGCAGCCCGTGCAGGCAAAGCAGGGGCTGGATTCGCTGTTGTTGCGGGTGAGGTAAGAAGTCTTGCCGTGAGAGCGGGACAGGCTGCGAAAAATACAGGTGAGATCATTGAGAAAACAGTAAATAAAATCCGAAACGGTTCGGAAATTGTAAGCCTTACCAGACAGACCTTTTCCGATGTTGCAGGAAATGCAGCCGAAGCCGGCGAATGGGTGGCAAAAATTGCAGAAGCATCCGGCGAACAGTCTGCAAGAATCGGACAGATAAGCAGCGCACTCGGGGAAATCAGCAGAATAATCCTGCAGAATGCACAGGATTCTCAGCATTCCGCATCCGCGTCCGAGGAGATGAATACTCAGGCAAAACAGATGAAGGTGTTCGTAGATGAACTGGCAGAAATAATCGGTGGAAAATGCTATGGAAACTCTGCATAAATTTTTTATATGTCTGTGCCGGCAAAAGAGAAACGATTTGCAAAATCGTTTTACGGCAGAACGACTTTGCAAGTCGTTTTATGTCTGTAGTCGGCAAAAGAGAAACGATTTGCAAAATCGTTTTACGGCAGAACGACTTTGCAAGTCGTTTTATGTCTGTAGTCGGCAAAAGAGAAACGATTTGCAAAATCGTTTTACTCTGTAGTCGGCAAAAGAGAACGTATCTGCAAAATCGTTTTACGGCAGAACGGCTTTGCTATCGGAGTGCTTCGCGGGCAGATTCCTGCGCGGCTGCCTGTGACTCAATCTCCGCTGTCATCTGTTCGAGATTCCGGATATTCTGCTTTGCCGACTCGGTCATGCGTGTTTCGATCTGAGATGCCTCATTCATCCGGTTCATCAATATCCGGTAAGACTTTGTCAGATCCTGAAGCTTTATCAGCGGACTGTTTATCACCTCGGCAGTCAGCGCGGCATTGTCCATGGCATCTTCTGCAATATTCACCATAAGCTTGCCGAGATATTCCTGAGAAGAAGACAAAGCTTCTGCAATTTTGCGTTCATCCAGTTGTGCGACCTTGAGGGCAAGACCGTTTTCCAGCACGGGACGGGTAAGATTTGCCATGGACAGAACCGCTTCCCGCAGATTTTCATGATTGTCCATAGTAGTGTTCATAGTGATGAAAAACTGGGCAAAGGCATTCTCTGTCACTTTCAGATTCTGAAGCCTTCTGACTATTTTGGCGCAGGCTTTCCGTACAGACATTTCCCTTACAGAGTCATCTGTCTTTGCTCTTGCTTCTTCGAGCCCGGCCAGAATAATCTGAAGCTGCCAGCCTCTGATTTTCAGCTCATCCTGCAGCAGTCTGAGATTTTTGTAGCGTTCCTCGATTTCCAGCGTGTTTTCGAGAAGCTTGTCTGCACCGGCTTCGAGAGACATGATGATAGAATCCACCTGAGTCTGTACCGACTCATATTTCATCGCAATCTGTTTCAGAATTTTGCCGACAGCAGGGACACGCCCGAACATACGGCTGAACCAGCCCGCGGTCTGGTTCTTTTTCAGTTGTTCGATTGCAGAATAAGGATTGATCTCGTCCATGATATTCCGGAGTCTCATGAGATCATCCGGGATATTGTTTTTCTCGCCCTTTGCCATCTGATCCATGACCTTGCCCAATGAAGTCCGCATGAGCGTAAAATTCCGGTTGGACTGAGCCTGAATATCCTCTCCGAGGGTCGCGGCATCTCTGACAAAGGAACGCTCACCCGGCGCGTTCAGAATCCTGCCTGCAATCTCATCTGCCTTTTTTTTTGATTCCCCAATCACAGCCGGCGGAATTCCCGCAGGCGGCTGCATATCTTTTATCACTGCAAGTATTCCTGCCTCATCATAAGCAGTGTCTTCCTGCACGACGGCAACATTGTTTTCCTCCATTACTCTTATCTCCTTTTTCTGATAATGGGAAGCAGGGGCTTATTTCCCGATTTCTGCCACATTCATCATTTTTTTCAAAATACGGCCCACTGTTCTGATTTCCACCACATCTTTTTCAAGGTAATTTTTAAAGCCCTGCTCAAAGCCCTGTTCAACGGCGTTCAGAACTTCCAGAAACTCTTTGTCTCTGCCGAGCATTTCCCTGCCTGTACGGGTGGACGAGACGCGGGCGTATTTTTCAATCAGAGGCAAAAGCCGGCTGAGATACAGCAGAAGCCGGCCTGAACGGAGAATATCCGAGGGTTCTGCTTCAAGCTGATTGAAAATGCGCTCTCCCATATCGCAGATACGGATAACCTGTTCCTGTATTTCTTTCTGTATCATTTTGGAAGATAACCTCCTGATCGCACTCAGCATTTCCCGGCCTTCCCCGATTTTGGACGCTATTCCCCTGAGAGTCATCTGTCCGGCTTCCCGTTCAATCTGAATCTCTGTCCGGAATGAACCGATCAGATACAGTCCGGCAAACAAAGCCGCGGCAACCGTGACGCTTGCCCATATCGGCGCATGAATGATAAAAGTACCTGCAAGCAGCGATACAGCAGCAGCAGCGCCCGCCGCTATTTCAAAATTTTCAATAAATCTCTGAAACATCTGACCCCCTCGCACAATCAGTTCTCGATATGACTCTTTGCGTGTAAACAAAAATACCTAGTAATTGTCAGCTTCTGATTTCGGGATTTGTCTGGATCCGATACGCACACCGATCAGACCGGCATTAAGCGTAACCGGCATGGGCTTCCGGTCACGCACCACAAGCATTTCTACAGTTCCTCTGTCTGATTTCTGCTTCACCTCATTTACGAGGGTCTGGGGATTGTCAATCTTAACTCCGTCATATTCCGCAATAATGTCTCCCGGTTGCAGCCCCAGTGACTGAGCCTGTGTTCCCTCGATGACGCTTTTGACCTCGACCCTGTTTGCAAACGCTTCTTCAGCAGTTTTTTCAGACTGTTGCGCCGAAGATGAAGAGCCTTTTCCCAGAGATTTGGGAACAACCGAAACTTTTGTCAGATTCACATCGCTGAATTCAAACGCATAATTTTCCTCTTTGATATAGCGGAGAAAGCGTCTGATAACCTCTTCCGGGGTTTCGCCTCGTGAAGAAAAAGTAATCTGCTCTTCCTCTCTGCCCTCCAATCCTTTGATCTGAATCCGGCAGGTGCTGCCGATTTTTTCCAATATATCAGCCAGCCGTGTTTTTTCAGCCTGCAAGACAAATTCACCGGGACCGCATTCAACAACCGGACCCGATGCTGCCGGGCAGGGAAGCGGAAACAGAAAAACAAATAATAAGATTTTGATAATTTTTGAAATCATGATTTTCACCCGCTATTTTAGCAGAATATTAAATCCTGCCTGTTCAAAGTGATGGTCAGTTGTAAATATATCCTT
>DYRK01000214.1:4338-9187 GCA_020718785.1 Desulfatirhabdium butyrativorans
ATTTCATGTCCGTTTAGGCGTTCCGTAAAGATAATGATCATGATTTTCAGCCAAATCTTTTATTCCGGTTTCAACAGCATATTTATCTATGTTTTCTAAAAAATCTGTCCACATATCATCCTTCTTTTCCGTTTTTGCTTCAAATTTTGCTTCAAATGGTTTCAGATAGTTTGCAAGGGCTTTTTCCAGTTCCGACTCTTCAATGGTTCGGAGCAGTTCGGCAAGGGCAAAATTATACACTTCTCTTTGTACGATCATCTGCTTTTCTCCTTAAAATAAAAAAACATTAATTATCTGTTCGGTATAACAGCAATATCCTGACTTTTTATCAATATTTCATCAGAAGTAACTAATTTTAATCCATAAAAAATGGCGGTGGCAGCAATAAATCTGTCTGCCGGATCCTGATGAGACAGATTTATCAAACGGCTTCTGACAGCCGCTTCCCATGTGAGCGGAGCTTCAATAAGACACAATTCATTGATAACATTTTTAAAAAATTCTAAAGACGTTGTTTTCAGAATTATTCTTCTCTTTTCTGCCAAAAGAAAAATTTCCCAAATACTGATTGGTGAAAACCATAATTCATTAGATTCATTTGTCAGTTCTGCGGCTACATTCATAGACAACCGTTCAGGTTGCGAAACAGCCCAAAGAATGATATGAGTATCAAGCAATAATTTCAATCTCTTAATACCTCCCATTCATTTTTTTCACAAACCGGCGAAACAATATCTCCTGAAATTTGTATCATATTTCTCATGGTTCCGAGTTTTTTTGTCTTTTTTTCATATACAGGCAAAGGACGTATTTCTACGACCTGAGTATCCTTATCCGTGATAATTATCGGAATTCCAGTCTTTCTCATTTTCTTGATAATATTTCGGCAGGAACGCGTAAAATCATGAAGCGATATCGTGTTCATCTTTTTATTATCCTTTCAAAGTCTCCTTGAAATCTGCATCAAGATACAGATTTTCAGAAATTTATTTTCTGGAAGTCTGTATATTCCTTATGTTTTTATCCAAAGAAATTCGGAATGTCAAGCCCAAGCCGCTCTAACCTACCGCGCTTTTGAACCCGCCTTCTTTTGCCTTCATATCAAGATGAAGCGTTGCAATTTGTTCCAGCGGCGCGTAAAAAATCCGCCCGGTTTTCCGCAAGTCAACGGTTTTGATGTATTTTTCACAGCTCTCACAGACATCGGTACGATATTCTTTTTCTTCTTCGCTGTAAAGATAATGAAGCTTCTCAGTATTCCGGTTTTCACAGAAAGGACAGGCTATTCTGAAGGTCGGCCATTTATGCCGGCAAAAGCTGCAAAACAGAAAGCGGCGTCCTCCTTCCCCTTCGAGCGTGGAAAGCGCGGGCAGCATCCCGCAGACCGGACAGCATCCTTTTTCATACCCGGATTCCTTTTCTGCCATATCTGCGGACAGATATTCGGCATTACGCGAGAGAGAAGGCCGGATGCTTTGATAGGCGATAAACACGAGTATCGCTTTGTCAATGTCAAATTCACGGGCAATTTTTTCAAAAGCCGAATCTTCTTCGTGAAGAAGCGCGGAAAAAAGCGGTTTAAGACAAATTTTTTCCGTCTCAACAGCAGACAGCATGATTTCGGCAATCCCGGTCATATACGCGTTTGCCCGCCGCGCAATTTCACATATTTTTTTGAAAAGCAGTTCGGATGCCTCAGTATCAATGATAAAATCCGATACAGAAATAAGGGGAAAGTTCTGATCTGTAATTTTCAACGCGGCTGTGTCAATCTTCAGTTCGCTTTCAGCCTCTTTCTGGATCACAAAAATCTCTTCATAAAAATCCAGAATCGCGGTATATGCGGGCCGCAGTTTTTTCAGAGCGGCGGCTGCCTGCCGGATGCTGCCGGAAGTGACCGGAATATTTTCTGTCATTGGATTTCCTTTGTAATCAAATGGCTGTATTGCAAAAAACGATTTGCAAAATCGTTTTGCGGACTGCCTGAGTATGACAATTTTTTAAATTGTTTTAGGTACTTGCAAAAAACGATTTGCAAAATCGTTTTACCGGCTGAGGTTCATGTATTTTTTATGTCAGGAATAAAAATGATTGATCGTATCTGTTTTATTTTGTATTATCAAGATTAAAAAATTACAGCAATTCAGACTTGCAATTTTAATTCATAAAAAAGAACAGGTTGCTCCCTTAATGAAAACATATATGCCCTCTTGTTTTCCGCAGTTGATAAGGTTTATGACCGCTTTCATGCTTGTTGCAGGCATTCTGCTTGCAGGAGAGAATCCGAGCTTCGCGGCTGCTTTGGCGGAAAAAAATTCCGCGGCACTCGTGACAGAAGCCTCAGAATTCTATTTGGATCTGATGCTGATTCTTCTGATTGCGGTGTCCGCGGCATCAGTATCGCGGAGTTCTTCTGCGGATACTTCGGAAACAGAGGGACAGAATGCCCATGAAACGCTGCTCAGAATATTGGACGGGCTGGATGCTTTCGTTTATGTTGCTGATATGCAAACGTATTCTATCCTGTTTGCAAATAAGAAGCTGCGTGATGTTTTCGGAGACTGCAGGGGCAAAATCTGCTGGCAGGTCTTCGGGACAGGGGAAACCGGACCCTGCGATTTCTGTACGGGTACCAGTCCGGATGATATTTCCGCGAAAACAGCGGAGCGGGAATTTGAAAACCGGAAAGCCGGGGGCTGGTTTTCAATCCGTGATCAGGTCATACGATGGCCCGACGGAAGACAGGTAAAGCTGCAACTCGCTGTTGACATCACAAACCGGAAACTCACGGAAACAGAACTCCGTGAGTCTGCCGATTTATTGGAAAAGCGGGTTTCAGAGCGGACCGCCGAAATTACGGAAGCCAATGAACGGCTTGAACGCGAAATAGAATACCGCAAGCGCGCAGAAGAATCTTTAGTGGAAAGCGAATCGAATTTCCGCAATATCATTTACAGGAGTATTGACGGCATTGTCCTTGTGGACAAACTCGGAATCGTCCGATTTGTCAATCCTGCCGCAAAGACGATTTTCGGATGGGAATCGGAAAAAATAACAGACAATCCATTTGCATTTCCTCTGATGCTCAACGAGACCGTAGAGGTTGAGATCAGCATCGAAGGCGGAAAACAGCGTGCGGCTGAAATGCGCGTGGTGGAAACCGTATGGAAGAGCGAAACCCATTATCTTGTGTTTCTCAGAGACATAAGCGACCGGAAAACCATGGAAAGAAACATTCTGCACCATAATGAGATATACACTTCTGTTTTCGATCTCTTCGGCGCGCTGCTTTCCGCAGTGTCGTTTGAGGAAATTTCTTTTCTGGTGCTGGAACACGCGAACCGTCTTACACACAGCAGATTCGGATTGGTCGGTTATATTGATGAAAAAACAGGATATCTGATCTTGCCGACACTGACGCGGGATATATGGGACACCTGCCTGGTTCCGGATAAAAATTTCGTATTCAAAGAATTTACCGGACTCTGGGGCTGGGTACTGAAAAACCGGACATCTCTCCTGACCGACAGTCCTGACGATGATCCCCGGTCAACAGGTGTCCCTCCGGGACATATTCCGATCTGCCGTTTTCTGGGGGTTCCGGCACTTGCCGGCAAAAAACTCAAAGGGCTGGTCGCGGTAGCCAATTCAGAGCAGGATTATAACGAACAGGACCTTGCAACCATTGAGCATCTGGCGCAGATTTATGCTCTTGCCGTTCAGCGTCTGAGGATGGATTCGGAACTGAAAAAAGCCAAAGAAGTGGCTGAATCCGCCAACCGGACCAAAAGTGAATTTTTGGCAAATGTAAGTCATGAAATCCGCACGCCGATGAACGGCATTATGGGAATGGCCGAACTGACCCTTATGACTGTGCTTACGCCGGAGCAGAGGGAGTATCTTGAAATTGTCCGGGAATCCGGGGACAGTCTTTTAAGCATTTTAGATGATATTCTGGTTATGTCTAAAATCGAGGCAGGGAAAATCGGACTGATAAAACAGGATTTCGATCTTATCGAGATTCTGGAATCCCTTGTCCGGATGTTCGTGTTTAAGGCAAAAGAGAAAAAAATCGGGCTGGGATATGTCTGCGACACCGACGTCCCGAGGTATCTGTCAGGCGATCCCCTGAGGCTGAGGCAGATACTTATCAATCTTGTGGGAAATGCAGTAAAATTCACTTCAAAAGGAAAAGTGGAAATCAGGGTTTCAAAATCAGAAGGAAAAGAAGCGGCAGACAGCCTGATCTTCAGTGTCAGAGATACGGGCTGCGGTATCCCTCAGAATAAGCTGGCTGTCATATTCGAAAGTTTTACTCAGGCTGACGGCTCCGTATCGCGCAACTACGGCGGCATCGGTATGGGACTGACCATTTCAAAGCGGATTGCGGAAATGATGGGTACTCGAATAGATGTTGAAAGCGAAGAAGGAAAAGGCTCGGTATTCCGCTTTGCCGCGGTATTCGAAAAATCTGAAGCTGAGAGGTCGAAACATATAGCGGCTGACGGAGAAAAAAAAAGCAATCACCGTATCCTGATTGTTGACGACAACAAAATGAATCAGATGCTGATGTCATCGCTGCTCCGAAAGCTCGGATACGAAACAGATACGGCCGATGGCGGAGATGAAGCCCTGAATTTGCTGCAAACAGTTTTTTACGCGCTTGTTCTCATAGATATTCAGATGCCTGAGACAAACAGACTTGAAGCCGCAAAACGTATGCGTGACCCTGCCGCGAGGGTTTTAAGCCGCGATGTGCCGATTATTGCCGTGACTGCCGACACCATGAAGCAGGACCGTGAAAAATATTTTGCCGCGGGAATAACCGACTATATTCCCAAGCCTATTG
>DYRK01000215.1:0-2650 GCA_020718785.1 Desulfatirhabdium butyrativorans
CAGGCGGTTTCTGTATTCATTCGAGATCAGCGTGCCTGAACGGTTTGACCTGTGACTCAGAATGACTTTCTCGTGCTTAAAAATATCCCGTATATTTTCCGTGATATATCGGAGAGCAGTATCCGAAGGATCCCGCTTGAAGGCATATTCCAAAGAACGGATCGCACTGTCCACGCTGTCCATAGTCGTCTGAGTCGCGCCGCCAACTACACTGCCGCTTATGGGAATGCAGGACACGGATTTGCCGAACAGATCGCAAGCCCCGAATATTCTGGTGAAAATGCTCATCCGCATGATTTTGTATGTGGCAAACAGATTGGCGGTCTGGGCAGATTCTGTGGCTTCGGAACTTTCTCTCTCTTCGCTTACCGGACTGACAAGAACCTGCGGAATAATGATCTCGATCTCACGCTCCAACTGATTGCCTTTTCCGCTGCCTCTGCCCCGGTACATTCCCTGCAGGAATTCCATGAAGTTGTTTTCAACCGAAAACGTGGGAATCAAACATAAGATTCTGCAAGCATTGGGAAAACTTATTCCTCGTGTTCCCGATGAAGTCATAATGATAATATCTGCAAGATCGCCTCTCTGCGAAATACCTGCGATGCGTTTTTTCTGCTTTTTTTCATAGTCAGATGCAGGACTCACCATATCGCGTTTGACTGAGGGCAGCGAATCTGCGTGAAGGCAGATAACATCCGGTGCGTGAAATCTTTCTCCATTCGGAGCAGATGCTTTGCAGGATGCGGCGATATTATCCCTGAGTGTTTCTACTGATTCTTTATTCTGAATAATAACAATGGCCTGTTCTTCAGGCTTTTTCTGCCACCATCGGACCAGTTCCCCGGCAAGTGTTTCAAGGATACGCTCTTCCAATTCCCGATAGGCTTTGGATAAAGGATGCGCTCCCCGTTTCCGGCCAGGGGCTTGATAACTGGAGGAGGGTAAAAAATCCAGAACGGGCCGCCACTTCAGCCTCAGACTCGAAGCAGGATAAACATTCGCATTGATGATTTTCGCTGAAAGCCCCATGATTTTAGCAGGTTCAATGCTAAGTCCTTTTTGATCCGCATTTCCGCTGAACAATATCTGATCCGGATGAGACCTTGTCCGATTGAGATAAGTAGTTACGGACGCGGCATTGATAAGTGATGCGTCTGCAATCAGAATGCGGAATTTCAAAGGACAGGGCTTTCCCGCTTCATTGAAAAGCATTTCTGTCTGTTTTCGGAATTCGATGATTTCCTGAGCAGTCTGGCGTCCTGCACGGTCTCCGGTAATTTCGTCAATGAAAAATACAATCTCTTTGATGTTAGTTGCGAATCTCTCAACATCTGCAATATCTGTTTCGCGGGCAGTCCCGAAAATCCTTTTCAGATGTGCGCTTACGGTGGTTTTCCCCTGAGACAACTGCCGGTTTGCCTGCGTGGTCACACATGCGACTATACGTTTGTACTTATGTTCGAGATTCAGTCTGTAAACCGCCTGCATAACGGTTTTTAAGACTCCGGCATGAATGTACTGCCCTGCTTCGCCGGCTCCGCCTTTTTCCAATGAGCGGTAGCCTGTCCGATTCTTGGCGAAAAAACTTTGTCTTTCGAGTTTTTCAGCATCTTGGGGATCTATAAACAGAAATTTGGAATCATCCGGCAGTTTCAGACTCCGGCAACTCAGCGCAGGCATTTTATGCAGACTTTCGGCAGCTTTTATGAGCGCATGATTTGTGGTGAGACAAATCAGTTCTTCCTTTCCGGCAAGGCGGCTGCCATTATCGCATGGATCAAATTTTGCCAGCAGGTCCGTGTTCACCTGAAGTCTCGGACTGATATAAATCAGGAGATAACCGCAGTCATAGTCTGCAAGAATATTACGCAGAGTCGTAGTCTTGCCGATACCGGGAGTTCCGGACAGCACAAGAATATCGCTGTCGTGCTGAGTCCAGACATATTTCACAAGTTCTGCATGGGCGTCCTGCATGGAGTTCAATCCCACATTTTTGAGGCGTCCGGCAAGTTCGGGCCCGAGCCATGCCTCAAGCTGCTCATTGCTTGGAGGGCTGCCAGTGGGACAGTAGTTCAAGATTTTCTCGGAAAAAGCATAATTCAGGTAGTCATGGAGCGGTTTTTGTCCGGCAAAAGTCTGCCTGACCCTTTCCTGCAAGGCTTTCAGAGATTCCCGCAAATCAGGAGATGCGTTTTTACGGATATTTCGCAAAACAGCTTCCTGAGTTTTCCGAATTTCGCTGTATCTAAATCCCCGTTCTTCTGCGGATGTCTGAGGTCCGGCGGTTTTAACTCCTTTGTAAACAATGCCCATTTCCTGCAAGAGTCCGATTTCATTTTCTCTTACATGCAGGAAATGTCTCGCCCGGTCCGTAAACGCGACAATATGAAATTCGATATTGCCCTGTCCTGCAAGCCATTTGTCAAAAGGTTTCTGCGGGATGATGCGGTCTCTGACTGTGTCATAAAGAGAAAAGAGATAGCCGCCTGCCTGAAACAATTTTTTGGCGATTTTGTCATGGGTGAGCAATCCGCGGAAATAGTCTTTCAGGTCCGGCGATATTTCCAATCCCAGCGTGTCGCTGGCAATCCTGAAATCTCTGGTTTTAATCGTCTGAAACGCCGCAGATTTTCCGAGTCTGAGACTT
>DYRK01000215.1:2750-9168 GCA_020718785.1 Desulfatirhabdium butyrativorans
GAATATCGCCGGTATCCTCAAGATTCGGGTTTGCATAGACCCAGGCAATGACAGGACTCACACGGGAAGCAAGCCCGTTTATAAACTGCTTTGTCTCACAAAATCCCTGAACATATCCCTCAAATAAGCGGGCAGTCAGCATGGGAGAAGCCGAGGGCGAAACGTCGAAGAGTTTTTCTGAAAGCGTCAATATGTCCCTGAGCTTGAATGTGCCGAGCCTTGACGTGATACGTTCGATCTGGTTTCGTGCCGCTTCTGATAAGGATTTGAAAGACCGCAATGCACAGATTGTTCCCGCGTGTCCGCCCAGTTCATAAACACGTCCCTGTAAGCTGCCGAATTCATCCATAGATTCAAATTCCTGTCGGGAAAAGAAAAGATCAAAGCGCGTTATAATGCAGTAAAACGACTTTGCAAGTCGTTTTGTACTCGTTCCCAAGCCGGAGCGTGGCAACAAGAGGGAAAGATCAAAGCGCGTTATAATGCAGTAAAACGACTTTGCAAATCGTTTTACTCGTTCCCACGCTTTGCGTCACTGCCATTAAGTTAAGCATGGAAACGGTTCATCCGGAGTGTCAAAATGAAATTTTGACACGGTGCTGAAATTTCATTTCAGCACTCCTCCGGCTTAACTTAATGGCAGTGACGCTTTGCGTGGGAACGAGGAGATGTTATATGTATTTCTCAGTTGGTTCAAGTCGGAGACTTGAACCAACTTGTCTGTAATTCTCACTTCTCACTTCCCATTTCTCACTTCTATTACCTTGAAACAGAACCCCAGAACACGGATTCGATCTTGCTCAGACGCATCATACAATGATCCAGCAGCAAGCCTATGACGCCGATGACAATCATGCCGTCCATGACGTAATCCATGCGGAGCGCATTGCGGGAGTCCAGAATCAGATATCCCAGCCCCGATTTGACAGCAATCATTTCAGCGGCTACTACGACCAACCATGCAATGGTTATAGTAATGCGAAGAGCGGTAATGACTGCGGGAAGCATTCCGGGAATGACGATTTTTGTCACTACTTCGTATCTTGTAAAATTGAAATTTGCTGCCACATGAAAGTAAACCGGATTCACAGACTGTACCGCCACCGTTGTTGAAACGACAAGAGGAAAGAAACTGGCGAGAAAAATCAGAAACACAGCCGGTCTGTCGCCGATACCGAACCAGAGCATTGCCAGCGGAATCCATGCCAGCGGCGATATAGGGCGCAGAAACTGAATCACCGGGTTCAGGACACGCTGAAGAGTCCGCAGCCGTCCGAGTATGATGCCCAGCGGAATGCCGAAAATCATCGCGAGATAAAAGCCGGCAGTCACTCTGTAAAGACTGGCAACCGCATGTCTGATCAGCGTTCCGTCGGCAATCAGTTCCCACATACTGACAAAGACTTTCAATGGACCGGGAAATACCTGTGCGCTCCATCCGCTGTAGCGTGCCAGCAGTTCCCAAACACATAAGATAAAAGAGAAGGCAATTAACGGAGGGAAAAAGGGTCTGTTTATGAAATTCATCTGCTTATATCCGAATGGAAATGAATATTCAGTAGATCGAAAGTTTTCCCGAAATGCCCGCCTGGGATTGACAAATCCCAAGCATTTCCGGCGGATTTGTCAATCCGCCGGGAGCGGCCGGGGGGCATTTCAGATCTACTGATATTTGATGAAGGGCGGGTTTCGCTTCGCTTCGCCCACCCTGCGGTTTAAGGGTTAATATCTAAGGTGGGATAGATTCCCTTTATCGGTCCCTGCGGATAGGGCTGTATGATATTAAAGGATATATCCTGCCCTTTCTGGGCATGACCTTTTCCTTTTTTGCCGTCAAAGAACGCGCCGTTGGCTTCCAGTATATGTTCGATCCGATGCCGGAAAGCTTCGACAAAATCTTTGCCCGATCCCGTAAATCGCATGGCACCGACCGAGACTTCGTCTTTGACTCGGGAAATCGCCTCAAGAGAAATGCTGTGATTCCTGAGATCATTATTGTCTCTGATATAGCCCCAGACCAGATGAGCCGGAGGAATGGCAACAGCTTCTTTGAGATCAATAATGGTGTGAGGCATAATGATGCTTTCTTCGCCGACAGTCAGCGGAAAATTCGCTTTTCCCTGAAGAAAAGAATTGAATCCCACAAAGACCTTTTTTCCCAGATTCGCGTAAATAATGCTCGCTCCGTGCGCGGTGATATCGAAACCTTCGAGACGGGAATAACTGATGTAGCAATTTTCCTGAGCATTGGCACCCTTTCCGAGCTTTGCATTTTCCAGAAAAGCCCGCTGGGCAACCAGAACATTTTCGCCGATCTGATTTTTTCCTTTGAACAAGGCATAACGGTTTACAGACGTCCCCGCAGGCATTTCAAAGGGCGGTTCCAGATGAACCACATCGTAGAGCTTCTGGAAATCCATTTTGCGGTCTTCGGCAAAATCCATAAACATCCCCATCGCCCCCTTGCCCGGCTCAAAGGCAATGTATTTTCTCAGCAGTTCGGGAGAAAAACGGTAGTCGAAATCAAAGACATCTTTCGCCCGGATCCAGATTCGTCCGGGTTCAATCTGCTGATGAGACAATTCGCCGACCTGCAAATAGGAAAAGGTTCCGACCACGCAGTCATGCAGACTTGTCAGATCAACGGTGCTGAAGGGCCCCAGAAAACAGCCCTCAATCGGAGAACCGTGAATATTGGCGTAATGAGCGGCGATGGAGTTTTTGATCAGAAAAAGGTCCAATTTTTCAGGATTGTGGGAAAAGTTGTGAACCAGCGTCTTGATAAGGAAAGAATCCTTGATCCAGATCACTTCGTCGTCATCTAAAGAAATGTCTTGTCCCCGGAAATGGAAAATATCTCCTTTTTCTTTCAGTTCATCCCCTCGGATATCGCTTTTGTAGAGAACCGCATTATCCACTTTGCACTGACCCAGAAAATAACTCCCGGCAAGATTGGAACGGCTGAAGTGAAAGTGAATGGGATAGTTGGGAGAAATTCCGTAAAAAGCATAGAATTTCGTCAGTTGATCCGGCGGCACAATATCTCGCATATAGGGTTCCACATCAAAAGGAATATCCCGGAGATTCAGATTGACCCGCTTGATGATCCGCTCGATAAGTTTTTCAAGTTGTTTCATGGGTGATCCTTGTTCTGGTTGATGGGTACTGGGTTCCGGGTGGATCAGGCGGAAAATCTTTTGTTGATTTCCGTAGCGATATTGCTGTCCGGGATCACCAGATGCACCTTGCATTTCTCAATGGCGGAAGCCGTCATTTCTTTATAAAGACAGCTTTTCGGGTCCTGTACGATGGCTGTCCCCCGGTTTCGGATGATCTCATCAAGTCCTTCGGTTCCGTCATCGCCTGATCCTGAAAGAATTATTCCCATGCCGTTTTCTTTCATAATATCGGCAACGGAAAACATGAGCATATTGATTCCGCCTTTCTGGGTGGTAAAAGGAGCTGCATTTACGGCTAAAGAATACTCTCCGTAAAAAGAATGCAGAGAGACATACTGCTTTCCGGAGACTAAATAGCATGAACCGGCTTCGATGGATTCGCCGTCTATTGCCCGTCTGACTCCGATGCTGCTGTTTTCATCCAGATATCGGGCAAAGGCATCCACATTGCGCGATGCTTCGTAAAGAACTACAAGAAATGCAGCCGGAAGTTCGGGATTCAAATGCGGAATAATTTTCAGCAGCGCGCTGTATCCGCCTTCGGCTGCACCTACGGCACAGATATACTTGCACGGACTTTCTTTTTTCCCTTCTTTTTTGGCAACAGTGCCGGACCTGAGATATTTGAAATCTTTGATTTCCACGCCGGCAGCCATGGTGATTTTCCTGATGATCGTGTGACACTGCTCTTCCAGACTCGAAGGCTGATTATTGGAGGGCTTATGAATAAAATCAACCGCACCGTATTTTAAGGCATCAAATGTGACGGCTGCCCCGTCCTGAGTCAATGTGCTCAGCATCACTACGGGTCTGGGATATCTTATCATCACATGCTTGAGCGTTGTCAGTCCGTCCATGACCGGCATGTTGATATCCATGGTGATGACATCGGGATTCAGTTCGGGGATCATGTCCAATGCTTCTTTGCCGTTGGCTGCCTCTCCTATGACTTTTACGGAATCGCCTGATTCGAAAATTTTGCCGATTACCCGACGCATCAGTTTGGAGTCATCAACGATCAGAAGTTTAATCGCTTCTTTCACAACCTACCTCCGGATAGAGTCTGCTCTCTTTTCTTTATTTCCTTTTCCCGATCTTCCAAATTTTATACTGTTTCCGGGTGGTTTCCATAAGATGCTTCATGCTGTTTTCCGATGTGCGGTCCCATGCTTTGCTTACCCGCTCTGCAATATGTCCGATTCCCTGAGATGCAAGGCTTTCCGGATAATGATTCAGCAAAGTTTCTTTTCTTTTTGCAGCCAGACGGACGGACTCGTCATAGAAGATGAATCCGAAAAAATCTGCTTCTACGGAAAGTCCCAGTCTCAGCGTATGATCCAATTTTTCCAGCATATTAAGTTCATCAGGATGATCCCCCGTATTGAATATGACGCGGGGACGGTAATAACTGCATGTCAGTTGCGCCTGTTTAGCCAGTTTCGGATCAATTTCCGCTATTTTTCCCAGCAGATATTTCACTGTCAGCGGCTCGGCTTTCATGGGCTGCTGAAAGGCGTCAATGAGCATATCCAGAACTTTCTGATTATGACGTGCCACATTGGAAATCACCCGGAACATAAAACTTCTCAGAAACATCACGAAATTCATCACAGACGGTGTTTCAAATGTGGTGACAACCATTCCTCTGTATGCCAGTCCGAAGAAATTCAGTGTGCTGAACTGGGTTCCCGCGCCCAAATCCAGAACTACATATCTCGCGGAAATCTCTTTTATCTTTTTTATCAGCAGCAGACGCTGTTCATAAGTGATATTTGCCATAAACGGCGTTCTGCCGTCTCCGGGGAGAAATTTCAGGTTGGGAATACCGGTCTGAACAAGAAGATCGTCAAACCCGACATTTCCTGCTTTGAGATAGTCGCCGATGCCGGGATATTTGTTCTGCATTCCCAGACAGGTATAAAGATTGGAACCGCCCAGATCCATATCCACCGCTACTGTCGGATGCCCCATTTTTGCCAAAGCAATGGACAGATTGGCAGCAAGCACACTCTTTCCTACCCCGCCTTTTCCGCTCGCTATGGGAATGATTGTTCTTTTATTGTTCATATAGCTCCATATAGAAAAGGTCAGGGGTCAGAGGTACGAGGTCAGGGGTGAGAAGATGTCTCTGACCTCCTACCCCTCACCTCTGACCTCTTATCCCTGACCCGTCACTGATTCGATAGTATCGGAAAGTTTTCCGTCATCCAGCACCATGTCCACGACTCCTTCCCGAATGGCATTATCCGTCAGATTGGGAAAAACACAGCATCGGACATCTTTTGCCAGCGTGACTCCGGATGCTTCTTTGATTCTGGCAAAGCCTTCGGCTCCGTCATCGCCGATTCCGCTTAGTAATACGCCGACCGTATTCTGATGAAAAACAGCGGCTGCAGAAGAAAAGAGCAGATTCAGAGGATATTTCTCGGCGGCGCCGACCCGCAGACAGATTTCTCCTTTTCTGTTCGATTCAATACGGATGCTGTGTTCGTCGGAGCCGATATAGCACATCCCCTGCTCTACGACAATTCTGTCCGCTGCCTCTCCGATGCCCCAGGGCACGTATTCATTGAATTCTTTTATGTATGAGGCAATGATTTTGGGCGAAATCTCCTGAAGTACGACTATCGCCGCGGGAATCGTAGGAGAAAGTCTTGAAAGCAGGCGGATCACGGTATTGGGACCAGCAAGTGTGGTTCCGATTACTACAATATATTCCAAAGGGTAGAAGCGGTAAAGGCTTTCTGACCGCTTTTTCGCATCCCATTTTTTAGAAAGACGCACCCGCCGCATATTTTCAAGATTCATGCCGCAGGCTAATTTGACACGGTCAATAATCTGCTGTTTTGCTTTGTCAATATCCAAAGAAACCGCACCGGAGGGTTTGGGAACAAAATCCATGACTCCGAGGCGCAGGGCTTCGAATGTGATTGCGCCGTCATTGAACAGAGAGCTTAACACCACAATCGGAACCGGGCATCGGATCATAATATGTCTGAGCGTCGTCAGTCCGTCCATTACCGGCATATCTATATCCAAAGTCACGACATCGGGACGGAATTGTCTGATCTTTTCCAATGCTTCCGCGCCGTTTTCGGCGGAATCGGCAATCATTATATCCGGATCAGCTTCCAGAATCCCGGCAACCGCATTTCTCATAAACACGGCATCGTCAACGATCAGAACTTTTATCTTATTGCTGCTTGTCATTTTTTATTCACAGTGAAATCGCTTCATTT
>DYRK01000927.1 GCA_020718785.1 Desulfatirhabdium butyrativorans
GCATCTGCGCCCGAAGCCCCGGCTTCGGGCCGTCTCCCGTCACGGGAAGCCGGGGAGCCTCCCCGGCAAGTGCGTTCCCAAGCAGGGGCTTGGGAACGAGAAACGAGAAAAAAATCAGGACTTACGCATTTGAATTTATTTTTCCGGTTAATTGGCGTTTATCAGCATGAATCAGCGGTTAATCATCTCCCGCAGTTTGGCGAGCAAAGGCTTCCGAATCCTAACCGTAAGATACATATCTCCGGGAATTCCGCCGTTTTTTCCTTCTTCGCCCATTCCGGCAAGACGGATGCGCTGTCCGTCTCTGATACCCGGAGGGATTTTCACCACTAATTTTTTGGATTTCTTTTTATGGAAATAAGCGTAAGGTCCGCCCTGCTGTGCGACTTCAGGCGAGAGAACAATCCCATCCTCTGCATCCGCGCCTTCCCGCGGAAGCCGAATACCCGATGCTTTTTCTATAAGCAGCCGCGACAGTTTCTTCAGATATCCGTCTGACTGCCCCACAGCCTTTTCTTTTCTTTTTCCAAAGGGATTTATGGAAAAAACAAATCCGACTCCGAAAAGTCCCGGACCTTTGAATTCAAAAGAACGGTAGGACTGACCGTAAAATTCTCTGAAAATATCGTCAAATCCCCGGAAACCGAAAGATTTTGCCATTTCTTCGAGAATCCGGTTGATGTCCGAACCGCTGAAAATATCCTGATCCGAATGCGTGTTTCTGAAATGAGTATATGCAGAAGAGCCGAACTGCTGCCGGAGCAGGTCATATTCCCGCTTTTTGGACGGATTCGAAAGCACTGCATAAGCTTCGTTTACTGCTTTCATTTTATCGGCAGCCTGAGGATCGCCTTCATTCCGATCCGGATGATATCTGAAAGCCATCTGCCGAAAAACTTCCTTGATTTCTTTGGGGCTTGCAGTCTGTTCAATGCCTAACACCTGATAATAATCTTTTTCCATAAAGCCCTCTGCCTGATCCGTCCATCTATAGTAAAGCGGGTTTCAAACCCGCTTTACTCGTTCCCAAGCCCCTGCTTGGGAACGCGTCTGCGCCCGAAGCCCCGGCTTCGGGCCGTCTCCCGTCACGGGAAGCCGGGGAGCTTCCCCGGCAAGTGCGTTCCCAAGCAGGGGCTTGGGAACGAGAAAAAGGGGCTTGGGAACGAGAAACGTGAGAATAAAAAAAACCGGAGACATTTTCAGCCTCCGGTTTTTTTATTGGAAATAAATTCCTCTATGTTCAAATTTCGTTGACAATTATAGACAATTGATAAATCAGCTTGCCAGTAATCTGCAATGCGGGATGAACAGACCCTCTATCCCGTCCTTCGGTTTTTGAAAACCGAATTTCAGGACTACTTTGAATCATATGACTCTGGCATCTGCCAATCCGCAGATAATATCCGCTGCCTCTTTATCCTTGACCATACTGGTGTTGATGATCAGATGATAGAGAAGAGGGTCTTCCGGGTTGCCGGCTTCAAATGCTTTGAGAAAATTCAGCCGCCTTTTTTCTTCCCGGTATGCCACGGTATCTGCTTTTTTCTCATCATATCCGTAGCGCGTCATAAGACTCTTCACCCGATCCTCATCTTTTGCCACCAGATAGAACCGGACCGCATCCGGATGATCCTTCAGCACCAGCGGAGACCCGCGACCGATAATCACCGCATTGCCCTGAGCCGCTATCTGAAGAATCGTCCGCTTCAGAAAGAGGCGGTATTTGGTTTCGTCAAAATCAGAACTGGCTCCCGGAGCATGCTTTACAAAGGGTAACGCGGCCGCCAGTTCGGAAAAAAAGGACAAGACCGTATCCCCTGCCGTTTTCTCGACCTCGGCGATACTTTTGACCGATATATTGG
>DYRK01000216.1:0-4185 GCA_020718785.1 Desulfatirhabdium butyrativorans
CTATTCTTTATCTGACGAAAAAGATGAAACCTTGCCGTTAAAGCCGAAATCTTCAAGGTTGTACAAGGTTCCGCCTGATTTTCCGTGAAAAGTATAACTCCTGCCTCTGAATTCGGCTTCCTCGTAAACGGTGACTTTGCAGCCTTCCTGGACCCACACGGAACTGATCCGGCCATTCCACTTTTTTTTGACATTTCTTCGGTTTCCGGCTTTGGCAGTGAGATAATCGCCGCCGCCGTCGGCATTTTCATACAGCTTGCAGCACACATTCCGACCTTCTGCTACGCCTTTCCGCCCGTCTCTGTTTCCGGGATTCGGCGGCACAAGACGATCTCTTCTGTCCTGATTATCGTCTGTTTTTCCGCCCGGATATGAGGGAACAACACGGCTGTCACTTCCGCCCGAGTTGTCACCGTCATCTTTTTCTGCCAAGTACGACGATATCGAGTCATTAAACCCGATGTCTGAAAGATTATAGAGGGTTCCGCTTCCTCTGCCGTACAGCGTATAGGTTTCGCCGTCGAAATCCTTGTTTTTGTAAATCGTCACCCGGAATCCGCTTCGGACCCATACAGAACTTATTTTATCATTCCAGCGGTTCCCGATGGAGTTGCTGTTCATCGCGCCGCTTTGAAAAGAAGAACCGCCGCCGTTCTGATGCTCGTAAAACTTACAGACCGCATTCCCGGTTGTTTTATCGCCGGCGCCCGTGTCTATGTCTCTTTCTACCGTATATGAAGACATTTTGTCATTGAATCCGATGTCTTCGAGATTGTAGAGCGCGCCGCCCCGTTTTCCGTACATAGTATGACTTTTGCCTTCGAAATCCGCATGTTCGTAAATCGTCACTTTGTAGCCGTTCTGAATCCATACAGAACTGATTTCATCATTCCAACTGTCATTGAGGCGTTCACTCCGGGCGACTCCGCTTCGAATAAATTCGCCTTTCCCGTCGCCGTCTTTGTAAAATCTGCAATACTCCTGTGCAAAGCATATTTCGGCAAAACAGAAGATCAGGCAGAAAAGGAACATAAGCGGTCTGACATACTTTTTTCTCTTCATAAATTCCTCCTTACTTATTAATAAAAAACAGGGTTAATTTTCTATAGATTTCCAGAAATTGAATTTCACTGCGTCATCGGTCGGAGATATACGAATAAGTATGATCTCCGACCTGCTTTCTTGTGAAATTCAATTTCTGAAAATCTATAACATATTGTGGGTGAAACCCACTATCTCTGCTACAACAATTTTATTTCCAATGGGATACTGTCTTTGATAGGTTCAGCGCGCTCTTTTTCGTAAGCATCGGTTTTGAATTTCTTTAAACTGACATGCTTTTTAAAGAGATTCACTCCGTATCGGGCAGTTTTCGATAGCAGGACGCATCCCAGCCGGATGGCAAGCCCCGTGAATGCCAGCGGTTTCAGGAATGCCAGCGATGAGTCGAGATATTTGGCAAAGAGGCGGTATCCGCTTTTGTGAAATTCGATGACCGGACGGAACAGCTTTTTTTCGCTGCTGCCGCCCACGTAGTGATACACGGATGTCACAGGGAAATAAATCACTTTCCAGCCGGACTGCCACATGCGCCGGCACCAGTCCGCATCTTCCCAGTACATAAAGAATCGCTCATCCAGAACGCCGACGGTTTCGACTGCTTTTCTCCTTACCATCATGCAGGCTCCTGATACCCAGTCCACTTCCATCGGTGTTTTTCCGTCGGATTTGAGACTGAGCAGATTCCGACGCGTAAGCGGATTGTTCGGGAATACACGGGAGAGAAAAGAGGAACGCCCGAAAAAAGCTGTCAGCGGGTTGGGAAAGCCTCTTGCGGAATTCTGAAGCTTGCCGTCATTGTCAAGGATTTTCGGACCGATCACTCCCACATCCGGATGTTTGTGCATAAAGACCATACCGCTTTCAAAAAAACCGTTGGTGATGTAGGTATCAGGATTCAGCAATACTACATAATCGCCTCTTCCCTGTTCCAATGCCTTATTTACTGCTTTTGCAAATCCGAGGTTATCGGGATTTACCGTAAGGCTGACTTGCGGAAACTCGGAAAGGATTCTGTTCACCCCGTCTGTGGAGGCATTGTCCTGAATAAAGATGCCAGCGTCTGACCCGTTGAGCGATTTTCTCACGGATCTGAGGCAGTGTATCAGATGGTCTGTACTGTTATAATTGACAATAATAATATCCAGCATAGTTTCATATTCGGTCATCGTAAGAGTGTTTAAAGTAGGGTGGGTGAAACCCACCGTCTCTATGACATCAAGGATTGCAATGTTTTCAACATGGTGGGTTTAACCCACCCTACCTTACTTCGGAAATCTTCGTAACAATCTGGGCAGAAACAATTCCTGTGTGAGCAGTTGCCTGATATAGCAGTCATTCACGCATCGCTGACGTTGAATGATCCGGCGTTTTGACAAGGCTTTTTCGACTCCTCTGAAAGCGTCCGTCTTTGCTTTCAGATAATCCCTTATTCTGCCGGTGAAGGCAAAGTATAAAAACGCCGAAATGTCATAGAGAATATGATATGGAAGAGTTTTCAGAAGTAAAACTAAAGGCATATTCTGAAGATAAACCCATTCGAGATTTCTGTGACTGTAGTAAACCGATATCGGAGAATCATGCCCGATACTGCCGCTGCTTTTATGAAAAACTACAGCTTCGGGCACATAGAGGCATTTGTATCCTCTGAGCTGCGCTCTGAAGCTTAAATCCACATCTTCATAGAGTAAAAAGAAATCTTCATCAAATAAACCGATATGTTGCAGCATCAGAGTCCGATACACCGCTGCCGCGGCACACGCGCCGAATACCCATTCTGGCTTGTCGTAATCGTTTGCAGATTTGCCTCGTCCGCGCAGCAGTCCTGCGCCGGCAATTGTATAGCCGTCTCCGGCTCTGTCAATGACTTCCGGCTGATCTGCAAACAGAAGCTTTGACGCTGCAAAGCCGGCTTCTGGATTTGCCTCGAGAGCAGCGATCATTTTCTCAGCCCAGAGCGGATGCACAAAAGCGTCGTTGTTGAGCAATGCAGCGTAAGGCGTGCAGACTTTTTTCAGCGCGATATTGTTAGCGGCAGAAAAACCGAAATTCTGTGAAAGTGCAATGACTTCTACTTCCGGATATTCTTGTCTCACCCATTCGACAGAGCCGTCTTCGGAGCCGTTATCTGCCACAATGACCGAAAATCTCCTGAAGACCTGTTCTCCAAGAGCTTTCAGGCATCTCGATAGTAATTCTTTGCCGTTCCAATTCAATATAATTATCGTGAGCAGATTTTCACTCATTGCCTCTGCCTTCTATTCGTCTGAGAGCTTCGGGACATCTGCTGCTGAAAAGAAAGTTCTTATAAAACAAAGCCCGGATATGTGCCGGAATTTCTCCTCTGCGTTTGCCTCTCTGTGCAAAACCCTTGATAATGCCCTCTCCGAATGCTTTGAAGATCAGTGCATAGTCTCGGAGACATCGGGCGTCATATATCGCTCCGGCTACAAATTTGACGGTGATGAGAATTCCCGGCACAATACTCAGATGTCCCCATATTGTCCGCAACAGATTTCTGACTTCAAAAAAGAATTTCCTCTTTTTTATTCCGATGATTTTCTGCTTGTGAAACGCAATCCACGCGGCATTGTAAATGGCTTTATAACCTGCTTCCCATAAAGACAGAGCGAGGTCTGAATCATTGAAACATAAAAAGAAGTCTTTGTATCCTCCTGCTTTCAGAAATGCTTCTGTCCGAACCAGCATACATGCGCCGATGGCATTGTGCCATCCTGAAGAACCGTCCATTTTCTCTAACGATCCCCATTCGGATTTGCCGGAATATTTGTTGATAATGTTAAACGCAGCCAATCCCGTTGAGACATCTTTTTCCATTGCCTCTGTTGCGGCGTACAGAGAAGGAATATCCGGAACGCAGTCATCATCAAGAATCAGTGCGTAATTGCTTTTTACCTGAGCCATTCCCTTATTCCATGCGGTGCAGCCTTCATTTTCAGGCAGAATAATCCATTTGACTTCCGGAAAACGGGCCGGTCCTTCAACACAAAGATTATCAGATGAGGCATTG
Organism: Desulfatirhabdium butyrativorans; assembly: GCA_020718785.1. Lineage (GTDB taxonomy): Bacteria > Desulfobacterota > Desulfobacteria > Desulfobacterales > DYRK01 > DYRK01. The sequence goes on from DYRK01000216.1 coordinate 4,091, forward strand.
TCCACCACAATAATTTGTCTCATCAGATTGCAGCCCAGCAGCAGCGGCAATGTCTCAAAGACCATACCTTTGCGGTTGTATGCCACAATCACGGC
>DYRK01000216.1:4285-9156 GCA_020718785.1 Desulfatirhabdium butyrativorans
ATCGCCTTTTCCCCGAAGGATGCCCGGAGTTGACAATCTGAGGATACCAGAGAGTCAATTCCTCTCCGCCCGCCAAAATGTGATTGACAAATTCTACGCCCTGCATAAAAGAATGATCCATATTTCCGACTTCATAGCGCCACGCGCCGAATCGTCCCCGCGAGTAAATGCCCTTGTCTTCAAGCTGATTCAGTATGGGAAAAAGCGAGCGGTTCCGGTTCAGGCTTGGGGTAGGATAGCCTTTGGGGATAAAATGATACCATGTATGATGAATCTGTTTCCGGTCAGACAGCAGACCCGTATTCAGCGCGCCGTCAATCACATCTTCAATCACCCGTTCCTGTTCCACTTTCTTCACGGGACTTTCGCTCACTTCGCACATCAGCGACCAGTAATTTTTTATATCGGGAACATTGTTCGGGGAGTAATTGCTGAACACCGTAACCCTGTAAAACGGGCAGTTGTCTTCGGGAAAATACATCCAGCATTTGCTTGCCAGATCATCGCTCGGATTTCCCCGGAGCGCAAGCCCCACAATGTGAGTGGAGGAATATTTGAGGGTTCGGGGTTCGGGGTTCGGGGTTCGGGCTGAGTCTTCCGCTTTACGGAGCAGTTCTGTCAGGGGGATAGTATTCAATAAAATATCGTATTCTTCGATGGTTCCGTCTGAAAACGAGAGCTTGTGGTTCTTCACGGAAATGCCTGTCAGTTCCCGGTTCAGATACAGTTTTTCTGCGGGAAGCTTTTCTGCCAGCGTTCTCCAGATATTGCCCGTGCCTCCGTTCAAAGGAAAACGGAACCGGGAATTTGGTCCCCAAGAAATATCGTCTTTCTCGAAAACAAGATTCTTCAGGATAGGTTTCAGGTCTGCGGGTGCAACTCTGTCCCCGACCCAAGACCAATCCAATTCTTCAGGCGGATATGCCCAGACTTTGTAATTGTAGGGCATGAGAAACCATTTGGCTATACCGGAACCGAAACTCGCGAGTATCCATTCCCCGAAATCAGCAGGTTTCCTGTTTTGACAATTTTTCTGAATATCAATAATGCCCTCGAGACATTCCCAGAAAATTTCTTTGGGAAGGTGACGGATATTGTTTTGAAGCGGATAAGGAATAAAACGATCCTGCATTCGGATCCATGCCTCGCGCCCATGGAAAACCCAGCCCTCTTCTTTTCCCAGAAGGCTGTCCATCACCTGATCGAAATAGGTATAATGACTGAACAGGACATGCCCGCCCAAGTCCCAGCAGAAGCCGTCTTGGTCGTAAAAGGACGCGGACAGACCGCCCCATCTGTCTTCTTTTTCACAAAGAATCCAGTCTGTATGCCCCATTTCCGTAAGACGCCATGCTGCACCGAGACCGCAGGGACCGCCGCCAAGAATTGCTATTCTCATGTTTGTGTCGAGGTGAGAGGTTAGGGGTAAGAGGTTAGAGGAAATACCGCCTCTCACCTCTCACCCCTGACCCCGAACCTTAAAATAAAAGATACGGTTGCCAAAGGAATACGGCATAATGCTTTGATGCTCATATTCTCGATGGACGAAAGGGTTTTTCCTGTTTCAAAATCTATTTTGGCAACCGGCTTGCCCATGATGATTCCCATTTTCGGAACGTCTCTCGAAGTCAGCAGCAGATCCCAAGCCCTTGTTCCCATGAATTTCATGATCTTATATTTTTCAGCCCATGAAATAGAACCGTTTTTCAATCGGCTATAGGTTATCATTGCTTCGGGATTCGGATTCTGCCATTTACGGCTGTCTCTTTCAGGAACAATTGCCAGAAATTTTATTTCAGGGTATTTCTTTTTTAATTCGGAAATAAAAGTCCTTGCCGCTTCTCCTATTCTGTAATCGGCTATAAACACACATATTCCTGCATTCCGATGATTATTCAGCCACGCTTCCGCAGTATCAGAAGGCATATAAAATGCCTTTTTCCCATAACTGTCAATGAAAAAATCCTTAGTGCCTCTGATAAAAGCTTTGGAAAGTTCTGCCTGACATCGGATACATGCGCCGGCTGCAAATTTCATATACCGAATAATCATCCGGCTGATCAGCAATCGTCGCCGCAGTCCTCGTGTATAAGTGCTGAAAAACCAGAGCGCATTGCGGACTCTGTAATAATTTCGCCATATTGCCGAATTATCCGCGTTTCTCCCTGCCCAGCTCGGATGATAAACAACAGAGGCATTGGATGCAAGAACTTTGTATCCTGCCGCGTTGAATCGTGCGCCCCATTCCATATCATCCCAATAAATAAAGAATTTTTCATGCCATAAGCCCAGTTTTCTGACATGGATAGCCCGTGCTAAAAGGGAACAGGCTGCCACATAATCCACTTCGAAAACCGCGTCCGGATTTTCAAGCTCTTTTTCTCCGGGCATATTTCTTCGGATATCGCCGAAATGATAATCAATAAACGCACCGATTTCAATGAGTTCACCGCGATGATCTCTGTTCATAATTCTGGAGCCGCAGATCGCCGCATCAGGATGAGATTCCATGACAGAAACCAATGCTTTCAGCGCGTTTTCATCCGCCTGCACATCATTATCCAAAAGCCAGAGATAATCGGCAGCCGGACATTTTTCGAGCGACCATCTCATGCCCGCGTTAAATCCCCCGGCTCCGCCGAGATTTTCCGGATTTTCAAGCACTCTGACCCGCGGAAAAGCAGCCTGAATCGCGGGAACCGTGCCGTCCGAAGAACAATTATCCACCACGACAATTTCAAGCCGGTTTTGTGGATACGAGATATCCTGCAACTGCTCGAGCAACTGCATGACATCCTTTTTTTTGTTCCACGTTACAATCACGGCAACAACCGTGGCCGTATTCATTTCAGTTTTCATTTAGTTAAATTATATTCATGTCTTATATATCGGCTGACTACAGAGATCATGCCTTTCTGATGATATGCCGCGTTTGCAGAAAAAACCTCGATATCCGAAACCGAGGCATGAAAAAAATTCACATCGGTTCTGCCATACGCGTCGCACCAGATTTTCACAAAAAGATCGGGATTCTCCCGGCTGCCTCCTGCCGAAGGATCAGCATAAAAATATCCCCATATCACACGATCACCGCGGCGGGTTTTGCCTTCTCCGCCCGGGAACCAAAGGGTTTCCACGGGACCGCGTTCCGCGGTATGAATGACCGCGGATGCACGGATATTGTCATGAAGCAAAAAAGGAATTTTTGCACTCCTCCGCATTTCCGGAGACTCTTCCGGGATTTCCGAAGGCTTGCCCCCTGCCTTGTTTTCCGCGGTACTTTTATAACCCCGGATATTGTCATGAAGCAAAAAAGGAATTTTTGCACTCCTCCGCATTTCCGGAGACTCTTCCGGGATTTCCGAAGGCTTGCCCCCTGCCTTGTTTTCCGCGGTATTTTTATAACAATGCCTGATATATCGGTTAGTTATATCGCTCATTGTTTTTTGGAAACCGATTCCGGCATACTCGGAAAAGACCTCGATATCCGGAACCGAAGCATGAAAGAAGTTTATATCGCTTCTGCCTTCGGGGTCAAATGCTATTTTCACAAAAAGCTCCGGATTGTTTTCGCTGCCCCAGGACACATCATTGGGACTGGCATAAAAATATCCCCGGATAATCTGCCCGCGGTTTTCGGTAAAGCCATGGCCGGTTTTTTTCCACACCGCTTCTATGTAACCATGATCCTGAGTGCGGATTCTCGCGCGTATCCTCAGATTACCCGTGATCACCGAACCTGAAAACGGCGGCTTTTTTGCGGCAATGATTTTGGCTTTCCGGGTCCAGTTCAGGAGTTGAAAGCGGATCAGCGGAAAAATCCGGGGATGCACTGCAATACGCCAGAGTTCCGAGCGCAGTAATACACGGGCGATTTTTCCGATCAATCCTTTTTGTTCCCCAAGACGACAAAGCCGTTCGGGAACATAATGAGGATTGTGACAGATTCCCACGCCCGCTTTCACAATCAGGTTTCCGTTTTCTATCCGCGTATCCCAGTTCGGATTCAGCAAATCCAATTTCATGCCTGCATCGCGGAAGATTTTCCGGTAATATCCCGCGGTAAAAGACTGCTCATTGATCCCGTAAGCCAGATTCATGGGGGTATCTTCGTGTATAAAGCGAATTTTTTCTTTGCTGAAATAGGGCGGGTGAAAGGCTTCGTGAATTGCAAGAAACATGCCTCCGGGTTTTAAAGTCCGGGCTATTTCTCTGACTGCTTTCGGAAAATCGAAAAAATGGTGAAGCACGGAACAGCAGAAAATGCAGTCAAAAGTCTTGTCTTTGAAGGGCAGACATTCGCCGTCCCCCATAAGCCTGAGAAAATTTATGGGCAGGCTGTCCAAAATAACCTGAGCTTTTATCATGCGGCTCGGATCATAATCCAATGCCGCGGATTCGCATCCGGCTTGGGTAAAATGGCGCGTTGCCCAGCATTCAGCCGCGCCTAGTTCCAGAAATCTTTTTCCTGCCCAGGGACCTGCGTATTGAAGGGCAATTTCCATGTACCGCGCAGCTTCTTCATAATAGGGATAGGGATAATAAGGCAGTTGCAGGAAAAGTTCGGGCGGAGGGTCCCAGCCGCTTTTCTTTTCATCTTCGAATCGCTGCTGCCAGCCTTGTTTTTCCTTTTCTTTGCCCTCGCGGTGGGATACAGCCGCGGGCAGAAAATTCCATATCCCCTGAGAGGGTTCAAAGGTTCTGCTGCAACTGGCACAGAGAATTTTTTCCTGATCCGCTTTCAGCACAGAGTTCTGACAATCCGGGCATTTCAGCGAGTCAAGCCATGTACGGACATCGTTCATAAGTTAAGTTATCCTTCAGTCATGCGTGATCCGGAGTGCAGGGCTGACCTGCACAGGCTGAAAATT
>DYRK01000928.1 GCA_020718785.1 Desulfatirhabdium butyrativorans
CAAACGGTCCTGCATCGGCAATTTTCATTTGTCGAATCATCCGAACCTGCGAAGGAAAAAGCGTTGTAACGCCTATCGTATCTCCGTCAGGTGTCATAAACTCAACTTCATATCCTTCACCGTTATTATGGATCAAAACAACAGTTCCCACATCACCTTTTTTCAGATTCAGATACGGTATATCCTCTGTCAGAACAATACAGTCCAGTTCGTTAATCATTTTGACTTTCCTTTCAACGGATATGCGGTTACAAAACTTGGTATATCTGACCCGCTTTCGACAAACCAGACGGATCGGACACACGGATTTCTTCTGTCAGGTGAAGGCATAGTGCCTTCAATTATATATCTCGTTCCGAAATATGATATTTCAGTTTTTGCAACTTCATTATAAATGGCACGACATTTTAATGCTTCGGCCAGAAATTCCCATTGTTCTGCTGAAAACCCGAACCGCATGAAAAATTTTGCCTTGCCGCAACCGTCCCGATGAATCAGAGACAGCAGATAATCCGTAATTTTTGCTTTCGGAACAACAGCTTTTTCATAATTCGGAAGTTTCATAGCGGCTGTCTCATTGTGTAGCGTTTTTTCTTATCATTTTTTTATGTTATCATCGCTTTTCTGTATAATTTCCTTCAGTCTTATACATGATGTCAGTCCTGTCAATATTTTTTTTGCATCAAGGATTCTTTCTCAGGGCATTTGATTCGGAAGGGATTTATTTCTGTCCGGAAAAGGAATGCAAAGCATCCGTGGGAACAGGGAACAGCATCGCAACAAGGGGCAGCATCGGCGTTTCTGACCGTCTCCCTCCATGAGTACTGTTTATTCACTCCAGTTTTCAATCTCCAATCTTCTGATTCTTTCAAAGTGATGTTTATTGCGTGTTATCAATACCAGATTGTGTGCTATGGCGGTTCCGGCAATCAGCAGATCAATATCATCCAAGGGGTTCCCCTCTTTTCTTAATTCTGCGTATATCTCGCCTGAAATCATTACAGACTGTTCGGTAAGCGGCAAGACGGTGTTTTTTGATGCGAATCTGAGAAATTGAGACATTTTGTTATGGGCATCACGGTGTTTCAATCCGCTCACAATTTCATAGTAAGTTATGATACTGAAATTTATTGTTTTATACCGGGCAAGGTAAGATCTGAAGCCGTCGGCAACTTTGAGATGATTTCTGAAAAAGAGCGATAAGATATCCGTATCAATCAGTGAATGTCTCATATTCCCTTCTCTCTGAAAAAGCCCTTTTGCGGCGTTCTGCAATTTCTTCTGAAAAATTTTCAAATTCTTCTTCCGGCATATCTTCCCAGCATCCTGCAAACTGCATTATTTCTTCTGTATGATCCTGTGCCGTCTCCAGTCCGAGTCTGTAAAAATGTATAAAATCGTACAATTCCGGCAGTTTTTCCTGCGGAATAAGTCTTATTTCATCTATTACTCTCATTTGTATTTCGGAACCGTTCATCTGTCAAATTTTCCTTATCAGAACCTACCTGATTTACTTTGCCTGTCCGTTGATTATCGGTCAGATGCCGTCTGACTCATGACAGCATGGATTCTATCGGGTAAAAAACGGTCTGTTTTAATACATGATGTCAAGCCTGTCAATATCTTTTTGCGCCGAGGATTTTTTCCCGGAGCAGGGCGGCGGGATATGCTGATATTTGAGGAAGAAAGAAAGATCGTGACGTGCGGGAACAAAAAAAACCGCTCCCGATGATCTGATGAGGCTACCCGGCATGTTTTTTTTACAGCAGACAGCCTGTCTGATTCGGAAGGGATTTATTTCTGTGCAGAGACGGGACGCAGAGTGTGGAACGAGAAAAAATTCAATAAACTTCTTTCCTA
>DYRK01000929.1 GCA_020718785.1 Desulfatirhabdium butyrativorans
GGCATGGCAATTTTCACTTCGTTTATATTAGGCAGAATGGATTTTTGTATAAGCTCGGCATAACGAATACTGTCCATAATGGCTTTGTTTGCGGAAACAAGTTTTTTTTCTGCAAGTTTTCGATCACTTATGTCTCTGAAAAACCAGATTTTCCCAAGATACCGATTTTCAGATGAGACAATGGGAGCGCAATACCAGTCAAAAGTTCTGTCATCAGTCGTCTCGATCTCATCATGTCCTCTTTCAAGAATATTCTCATATAAATATCTGACCTTTTCCAAAAAATTATCAGGATATTTCAGGTATGACAGCATATATATGAGCAGTTTTTTGTCATCCCGGGATTGCACAATGTCGTCGGGGATATTCCAGATTTCAATAAATCTCTTATTATAATCGGTTATTTCCTTTTTTTCATTAACAGTAACGATACCGTCAATCGAAGATTCCTGTTGGGCTTTCAGAACAGAATTGCTGCGCTTCAAGGCTTCTTCCACCTGTTTACGGGCAGTAATATCGGTTATCAAGCCTTGCAGACCGGATATGACGCCGTTTCTTATATGAAGACGGCTTGATGTCCTTATCCAAATCGTTTTCCCTGATTTATGAAAGACCCGGACTTCTGACGGCTCGGCGTCCTGTCCTGAAATAATTTTCTGAAATTTTTTCAGAATTATCGGCAAATCTTCGGGATGAAAAAATTCGGATAAGTGTCTGCCGACTATTTCTTCGGGCTTTAATCCGACAATTGCTTCAATTATCGGAGAAATATAAAAAACAGTTCCTTTGGTATCTGTCATAAACAAGGCATCGCTGAGATTTTCAACAAGATTGCGGTATTTTTCCTCGCTTTCCGACAAAGCCTTTTCTGCCTGTTTTTTTTCGGTAATATCATTTGCAATACAAAGAATTTCTTTAGGATTTCCTTCTGAATCGGCAAGGACTTTGTTGGTCCATGCGAGCCATACTCGCTCGCCGTTTTTACGGATATTCTCATTTTCATTGTATCTGTATTTATCAGGATACTTGGCGATGTCATTCAGTATAACATTCAAATCCCTTCCTGTAAGTGATTCGGCATCAGGTACGATGGTACCGAACACGCTTTTACCCAGTATTTCTTCTTCTGTGTAACCGAAAAATTCCTGTGCATAGCTGTTGAAAAATGTGATTTCCCACTGAGGAGTTGCCCTGAGAATCACATTGTTGGCATTCTGAACAAGGTCCCGGTATTGTTCCTCGCTGTCTCTGAGCGCCTTCTCGGCAAGCCTGCGGTCAGTGATGTCATGAATAACCGAAAACAGTAAGGTCTGCCCCTGAAATAAAATCGGCGTTGAGTAAACTTCTACATCACGGATTTGCCCGTCTGCCAGCCGATGCCGAAATTGAAAATAATTCTGTTTTCTTTCTTTTACGGACCGCATTGCCTGATTCAATTCCGAATATGTATTGATCTGGGAAACGGGCATGCCGGACAACTCATCCGACGAATAACCGTAATAATCTGACGCAGCCTTGTTGGCATGTATAACAAGCCCTTTTTCAGGGAAGATTAACAGCATCACTGCACTGTGATTTTCAAACATTCCCCGGAAAAGTTCTTCTTTTTCTTTTAATGCCGCTGCTGTTTTTCTGTGTTCCGTAATTTCCTTTTGCAACTGCTCATTCCGTGCTGCAACCTCCTGCTGCAACCGAGATATCGTCAGATGGGTTTTCACCCTTGCTATCACTTCTTCAGCCTGAAACGGTTTGCTGATATAATCAACACCGCCGAGAGAAAAGGCTTTTACTTTGTCAACCACGTCATTAACACATTTTTAAGATTGCTTTTTAACATATTTAAATACTTTAAAAAAAT
>DYRK01000930.1 GCA_020718785.1 Desulfatirhabdium butyrativorans
CTCGTTCCCAAGCCCCGGCTTGGGAACGCATCTGCGCCCGAAGCCCCGGCTTCGAGCCGTTTCCTGTCACGGGAAGCCGGGGCTTCCCGGGCAAGTGCGTTCCCAAGCAGGGGCTTGGGAACGAGAAAAATGCGTCATAGTCGTTTCAAAAATTAACCCGAACTTTTAAAGGAGAATTTACCATGATAAGCACAATTGAAACTTTGGAAAATGAAGGCATTCAGACCGAATCTCAGTTTTTTGTTGTCAAAGCTGTGCGGAATGCAGCGGATAAGCTGGCGGAAATTCGGAAAGAGTACAACGAGAAATATCTTGACAAGGCTATTGAAAAAGGAAAGTCCCTTCGGGATGGCCTGAAAAAAGATGTGCAGACCGTGAAAGAGCGTGTGGTCGAAAAGGGAAAAAATTTCCGGGATGGACTTAAAAAGGATGCTCAGTTGCTCAAGGAACGTCTCACGGAAAAAGGCAGGAAACTGATGCCTGAGCGGAAAGCTGTTGAAGAAAAAATCTCTTCCGGTTTCAAAGCGGTTGCGGACAAGATCAATCTGCCCAGCAAAAAGGATATTGAGAAGCTGAATTCCGCTATGGAAACCCTGAATACCAAGGTGGAAGCCCTGAGCAAAAAATGTTCCGAATAAAGGGAGGCATGCGGCAATGCGTAAAATCAAAAAGTATGCCAACCGTAAGCTTTACGACACCTCGGAAAAGAAGTATGTCACTTTCGACGATCTTGCCGAACTGATCAAAGCCGGCGAGGAAGTTTCGATTGAAGACAATGAAACCGGCGAGGACATCACCTCGTCGGTAGTATCTCAACTGCTGTCCCGTGAAAAGAACGGACATGACGACGAGGCGACTTCCGGTGTTCTGGTGGAACTGCTCCGAAAAGGCGGCGGAACGGTTATAGGCTATGCCAAAAAATATTCTGCTCTGTGGCAGAATGCCTTGACTATGGCTGAAGATGAAGTTGACAAGCTCGTGGGTCTGCTGATTAAAAACAAGGAACTGACCGAATCCGAAGGCAAAAAGCTCAAAAATGAGATGATGGGCTATGCCGAACATTTCAAGAACTGGATTACCGAAAAAATTGACCGGCAGATCAAAGACGTGCTGAATCGGATGAATCTTGCGACAAAAGAGCAGGTAGTAACGCTTACAGCCAAAATCGAGGAGTTGACCCGGACTGTAGAAAGACTTGAGAAGCAGAAGGCCGGAACGGTTGCCCCGCTTGATGCTACGGGATTCCGTTCCGAAGATCAGGATGTGGGAAAAGTCGGTTCCACCGAGAATCCGTAAAACTAGCTCGGTCTCCTAACGGAACGCTCGCTGAAAAAACAGAAGCCTGAGAGTGAAGGATTCTGTTTTTTCTTTTTCGAAGGCAGGGGGAATCTGATTGCCGACTGCTCATCACTGTTCAATCTAATTTTTAGTCAGGAAATTTCCATCTAATCCTTTATTCAGGAAACATCCATCTAATTCCTTAATTCAGGAAATTTCCATCTAATCCTTTATTCAGGAAATGTCAATATATTTCTGACGCCGTCCTCTGAAAAAAATGCTGCCCCACAAAAAAATACAAAAAAAATATTGACATGGCTGAAATCATGTATTATGGATATAAAGAAGATGAGGCAAATTTATGAACTCGTCTAGACTTTTTATAATGAATTGATATTATTAACTTTTAAAAAGTCAGAGATATATCCCGAAACCCTGCGATTTTGAGGATTTATCCCTTGCATCTGCCCCGATGCCGGTCAAAAGTCTAGACGAGTTCTATTTTATCTTCCTTAATTTCCGAACTCACTACCGTACACTTTTTTAGATAAAAATTGATAAAAAAAATTTTTAATGA
>DYRK01000217.1 GCA_020718785.1 Desulfatirhabdium butyrativorans
TTACAGTAAAACGATTTTGCAAATCGTTTAAGCGCACAAAACGGCTTGCGTCCGTTTTAAGCAGGGGCATTTTACAGTATAACCCGGTGGGTTTCACCCACCCTACTGATAATTGAAATGAAATTAAGCAAACGTGAAAAATATGCGGTGATTATTGCCGGAGTTTTTGTTTTCGTTTTTATTTTGCTTCAGCTTATTATATTTCCGCTCAGGGAAAAAAAAGAAGGCCTTGAAAGGGCTGTGCAGGCAGCATCGAAAAGTCTCGAAGAGATGATTTTGCTTAAGGCCGAATACGGCGAGTTTGTGCAAAAGGCTGAAATATCAAAAATAAGGTTTGCAAACAGAGAACCGGGATTCACGCTTTTTTCTTTTCTGGACAGACTCGCGGGCGAGGAAGGGCTGAAAGAAAACATTGCTTATATCAAGCCTTCCAAATCCGAGAGCAAAGACAGCCAATACAAACTTTCACAGGTGGAAATGAAGCTTCAGGGACTCAGCATGAAACAGTTGTCTCCCTATCTCTACAAAGTGGAAACATCGAAAAACAGTGTGTTTGTCAGAAGACTCTCGATTACTAAAAAAGGAAAAGAAGACGGATTCATAGATGTCATATTGCAGGTCGAAACTTATGAAATCTGATGTATATGCTTTTGTAAAACGACTTTGCAAGTCGTTTTATCAGCAAAACGATTTGCAAAATCGTTTTGCTGAAAATCCGGCCGAATTTTCTGTAGAACGACTTTGCAAGTCGTTTTTTGCGGAGAAACGGCTTGCAAAGCCGTTTTACGGAAGCGCAGATTATGCCGGCGGTCAGTATAATTTCTGGAAATCTGCGGGCCGGGTTTCACCCGCCCTTCAGGAGAACTTATGAAAAAATGGCTTTTGTATTCCCTGTATATCCTGTCGGCAACAGCTTTTTTTATTTATTATCTGTTTCCGTCGGAGCAGGCAAAAAAATATGTTATTTTTAAATTCGCCAATGCAAACCCGGGGTTCAGTCTTAAAATTGACCGCATAAAACCGGCATTTCCTCCGGGGCTGAAATTTTATACGGTAAGCCTTTTTCAAAACGACAGACTCATGTTTGACGCCGAAGATATAAAAGTGACGCCGGCGATCCTGTCTTTTTTCGGTTCCGAAACTGTTTTTTCGTTTAAAAGCAGAACCTGTCAGGGCATTATCAGCGGCAAAGCCGCGCTGCCGAAAAAAGCAGGAGACAAAAATCCGGATTTCCGACTGGTAAATATCTCCGCAGATCTGTCCGGTATTCAGATCAAAGATATCAAGGCAATACAGACCGCGCCTTATTACAAAAGCCTGTCAGGAACAGCAGACGGAACCGTGACATCAGATCCCTCTCAGGGGATTATTGCCAAACTTGCCCTGAAGGACTGCGCTGTCGGACTTTCGACGCCTCTGTTCAGTCTGGGAAATCTTACGTTCAAAACGGCAGTTGCGGACATGACTATGGACAGCAATAAAAAAATTCAGATAAAACAGTTGGATATAAAGGGAACTCAGGCAAGCGGAACTGTTTCGGGGTCTGTGGAAATGAAAACGCCCCCGGGCAAAAGTATGCTGAATCTTACAGGAACAATCAAGCCTCACCCCGAGCTTATCGCCGCGCTGGGACCGGCTGCACTCATTTTCAAAACAGGAACCGGCGAAAAAGGACTGCCTTTCAAAATCGGCGGAACCCTTGAATCGCCTTCTTTTTTAAAATAAAGGATGATATGATGACAAAATACTTCGGCATTATAAACATCTTACTGACTACCGCCCTGATATATTTCGGAGTGAAAGCCTCTTATCAGCGGATGGCTGCCGACATGGAAATCCCATTTACTAACGCAGTAACCGCGAATCAGCAGAAACAGATCTCGCCGGATGAGGTCAGGAATTCTCAGGCTTACTACAATCCCATAGCGGAACGTAATCTTTTCAAAACAAAAGACAAAGATGAAGCAAAACAGGACGAGATAAAAGAAGATGTCCCGGAACCTGAAGAGACAAAGCTGAATCTGAAGCTCTGGGGAACGGTTTCGGGTGACGGCAGAAAAACTTATGCGGTCATAGAAGACATGAAAGAAAAAAAGCAGAGTCTCTACAGAGAAGGCGACAGGATTCAGAATGCGGATGTGAAGAAGATATTGAGAGGGCAGGTGGTGCTGAATGTCAACGGCAAAGATGAAATGCTGAACATGGAAGAAAAAATGTCCGGTTCATCAGGGAAAGAAATGGGAAAAGCATCGCCTCCCGAAGCACCGGAAATGAGACCGCCGGAAGCGATGCCTCCGGAAGGCGAAAGACCGGAAATGAAGCTGGCAGAAGGTTCCCCGCAGAGTATAACGCTGCCGCGTTCCGAGATAGAAGCGGCGACCCAGGATATCAATGCTCTGATGAGTCAGGTAAAAATGCGTCCCCATTTTAAGGAAGGAAAACCCGACGGTATCGGGCTCAGCAGAGTCAAACCCAATTCGATATTTTCCAAATTAGGATTGCGGAGCGGGGATGTACTCGTCGGTATTGACGGCGCCCCTATCGAATCCGCTGATGACGCTCTCAAACTTTATGAGAGTCTCAAATCATCTCCCAAAGTAGGAGTTCAGATTAAACGGAGAGGCCAGCTGCAAAACATAGATTATAATATAGAATGACTGTATATTTTTCCAAAAGGAGCGTCATCGGCATAAAAATGAAACGATACGGCTATTTTTCAAAGCTTGTTCTTAGGGTCTGGGTTTTAACCTTTTTTATAATCACCGGGCTGTGCGAAGCTCAGACCGCTCCGCCGGCACCGGCAGAAGGCGAAAAATCTGAAATGAAACTGGGAGAACTTTCTCCGCAGAATATAACTCTGTCTCGTTCCGAGATAGAAACAGAGATACAGGCTATCACTGCCCTGATGAGTCAGGTAAAAATGCGTCCGCATTTCACGGGCGGAAAGCCCGGTAGTCTCAGCTTCAGCAGAGTCAAACCCGGCTCGGTATATTCCAAATTAGGATTGCAGAGCGGGGATACAATCCTGAGTATTAACGGCTCTCCTATCCGAGCGGATGAGGCTCTCAGATTTTATGAGAGCCTCAACTCATCCCCCAAAGTTGAGATTCAGATCAGACGGGGAGACCAGCTTCAGAATATATATTATAATATTACAGAATGACTGTATATTTTTCCAAAAGGAGCGTCATCGGCATAAAAATGAAACGATACGGCTATTTTTCAAAATTTATTCTCAGGGTTTTAATCTTTCTTATAATAAGCGGACTGTGCCATGCTCAGACGCCTGAGCGGAATGACTCGGAGCAGATGGTATCCATAGATTTCAGCGATGTGGATATCGGGGTGTTTATCAAATTCATGAGCGAGCTGATGGGAGAAAACTTTATTGTAGATAACCGGGTCAAAGGGAAAGTCACGGTTATCTCTCCGTCCAAGATTTCTGTGAAAGAGGCATATAAAGTCTTTGAATCTGTTCTGGAAGTCAACGGCTTTGCCACGGTAAAATCCGGGGATGTTACAAAAATCGTAGCCGCACCCGAGGCAAGGACCAAAAATATAGAAACGCTTCTGCGGCAGGATGCGCGTTCTGTGGATGACAAAGTGGTGACCCAGATTCTGCCGCTGCAATATGCCGACCCCCGTGAAATCAAACGGCTTCTCGCTCCGCTGATTTCCAAAAACAGCGTGATAATCGAATATGTGCCGACCAATACGCTGATTATAACCGATGTGTATTCTAACATCGAAAGGCTTACGCGCATCTTAAAAGTCATTGATGTCCCGGGCGTAGGTCAGGAGATTTCCGTGATTTCCCTTGAATACGGAGACGCTGTAAAACTTGCAGGAGTTCTGACAAATATTTTTCAGCAGAAGCGGACAGCCCAGAAAGGCACTTCTCCGGCCGAAGCGGTCCGGATTGTAGCAGATGAACGGACCAACTCTGTTGTTCTGCTTGCCAGCGAAGATGACACCGCGAGAATCAGAGAACTGATCAAACGGTTAGATAAAGAAATCCCCCGGGGAACGGAAAAAATCCGTGTGTATTATCTCGAACACGCGACCGCCGAAGAAATGGCAAAAGTGCTTCAGTCTCTTTCATCCAAACCCAAACCCGCTGCTGTCAAAGGAAAAAAAGAGGCTCCGGTGGTTTCCGAACAGACCAATATCACCGCTGACAAAGCAACCAACAGCCTGATAATCATGGCAGAAAAAGATGATTATCTCGTGCTGGAAGATGTCATCAAAAAATTGGATATCCCGAGATCCATGGTATATATCGAATGTCTTATCATGGAAGTCAATGTTGACAAAGGCTTTGATCTCGGAGCCGAGTGGATTGCCATGGGAGAAGCGGCGCGAAACGGAAAAGACGGGGCTTACGGCGGCGGATTCAGCGGCGGCGACAGCGGATATTCGAATATCGGCACGGTCACAGGCGGAAAATTTCCTCCCGGATTTTCCATGGGCATCTTCAGCGAGCCGCTTCAGATCGGCAATATCATATTTCCCAATCTTGCAGCCATTGTGAATGCCTATAAGAAAGACAAAGATGTCCATATTCTTTCCACGCCGCAGATTATGACCACAGACAACGAAGAGGCAACAATCACGGTGGGAAAAAATGTGCCGTATCAGACCAAACAGGGAACTACGAGTACTACTACCGAAACCTACAATACTTATGAATATAAAGATGTTGCCATTACTTTGAAAATCACGCCTCAGATCAGCAAAGACCGGCTTATCCGCCTTAAAATTTCTCAGGAAGTGAGCAAACTCGACCTCAGTGCGACTACTGCCAATGAACGCCCGACCACTCTCAAGCGGGCTATTGATACCACCGTGATTGTCAGCGATAAAAACACTATTGCCATCGGCGGACTGATTGACGACAGTTTTTCCAGAACCGAATACAAAGTTCCCTGTCTCGGAGATATTCCGGGCTTGCGATGGTTCTTCAAATCTCTCACAAAAGGCCGTGAGAAAACCAATCTTTTTGTTTTTCTCACGCCGCATGTGATCGAAAGCCCTGCTGAGGCTAAAGAAGTTTTTCTCAAAAAGAAAGAGCAGATTGACACTGTCGAAGAGGATGAAGAGGGCGCAGGCTTTCTCAGACAGATTGATAAAAATGCCCCGCCGGAGACAAACTCCCCGGCCGGCGATTCTGAAAAAGAGAGCATCAAGATGTATAAGCAGACTATTGACAACATGCCGGAACCTATGGAATTTGAGAATTGAGAAAAGGAAGTTTTCCGAATGAGAAAGCAGCTTTCAGAGATATTGAACGATACTGCCGGCATTTCAGAAGAAGATTTTAAGGAAGTCCTCGGAATAAAAGCGGAAAAGGGCGGCAATATCTGCGATATTTTTATAAAGCGGAAAATGCTGACAGAGACCCAGTTCCTCGAGGCATTGAGTATCCAGTATAATATCCCGTTCTGGCCCAAGCTCCCATTAAACAATGTCGGGACAGAGATTGCCCATAAGGTTCCGATACATTTTCTTAAAAAATATTTTATGGTTCCGCTGGAAAGCAATCCTGACGGCAACGGAATTTCTCCTCGTTCCCAAGCTGGGGCTTGGGAACGAGGGGATGACGGCAACGGAATTTCTCAAGTATCCGCTCCGTTCCGTGCCGGAGTTGCAGAAGAGGAAAAAACCGAGGGATCAGAAGCGGAAAGCCGCCGCCATGAAACCGGATACATTATTGCAATCACGGATCCGGCAGCTTTTCAGCCTTTGGATGATCTGGTCAGGATTATCAAAGCCGATAATTTTCAGATTGTTCTTTCAACAAAAGAAGCTATTCTTTCAGCTGTCAATATTCTCTATGATCTCCACAGGGACTCTGCCGAGCAGCTTGTTCAGGACATGGAAGAAAACGGAACCGTCATCATCAGTGAGATCGAGGGTACCGCAGATCTGCTCGACGATACCAGCGATGCCCCGATTATCAAGCTTGTAAACCATATTATCTCCCAGTCCGTAAAGGCAAGGGCAAGCGATATTCACATCGAACCCTATCAGGACAGTTTCAAAGTCCGTTACCGTGTGGACGGCATTCTCTACGATCTGCTGACTCCGCCCAAGTGGATTCAGCCTGCTCTGACCTCACGAATCAAAGTCATGGCAAAGATGAATATCGCGGAAAAGCGTCTGCCTCAGGACGGACGTATCGAAGTCAAAATCGGGGATCAGGATATTGATGTCCGGGTCTCGACCATTCCCATCACCTTCGGGGAACGGGTAGTAATGCGACTGCTGAACAAAAGCACGTCTCTGCTTACTTTTTCGGATCTGGGGCTGTCTGCGGAAAGTCTTGAGATACTGAAAAGATTAGTGACATCTCCCAACGGTATTATTCTGATGACCGGTCCTACCGGCAGCGGAAAAACCACGACGCTGTATGCTATTTTATCTTCCATCAACAAGCCGGACATCAATATTATTACGATTGAAGACCCTGTGGAATACCAGATCAAAGGCATAAGTCAGATACAGGTCAATCCCAAAATAGAGCTTACTTTTGCACGCGGTCTTCGCTCTATTGTGCGGCAGGACCCGGATGTTATTCTCGTGGGAGAAATCCGGGACCGTGAGACTGCCGAAATCGCAGTCCAGTCCGCTCTGACAGGTCATCTGGTCTTTTCCACCCTTCATACCAATGACTCAGCCGGAGCGATAACCCGGCTGGTTGATATCGGCGTGGAACCCTTTCTGATTTCCTCATCGGTGATCGCAGTGGCTGCCCAGCGCTTAGTCAGGGTGCTTTGCAATGAATGCAAAGAGCCGTATATTCCCGATGATATTACTCTCAAAGGCGTCGGCATCACTCGGGAACAGATGAGAAATCATACCATCTTCCGGGCAAAAGGCTGTCCGGCATGTCTGCATACCGGCTATAAAGGACGCATCGCCATTATCGAAATTATGGAAATGACGAGTACACTCAAAAGTCTGGTTATCCAGACCTTTGATTCCAACCGGATCAAAAAAGAGGCAGGGATTGTCTCCCTGCGTCAGGACGGCATCAAAAAGATTTTAAACGGATTTACTACCGTTGAGGAAGTGCTGAGGGTCACGCAGTTTTAGAAGTGAAAGGTGAAACTTCACTTCTCACTTCTGAATATGTTAAAGGAGACATTTCAGAATGAATGATGAAAAGGCTTATGAAGAACGGGCCGATGATATCGAATACAGTGATTTGGAAAGATGGACGGTTGAAAGTGAGTTTTTTAAATCAATATATAAAAAGATAATTCAAAGAGGAGCAAAATTAATTGCAGGTCCAAGGGGTTCAGGCAAAACCCACCAGATGAGGTTTGCTTACTATAGGTGTCTGCGTGATAAAAAATTACCTTTGGCAATTTATGTATAAAGCATTAATATATCTGAAAGAAGAATTTCTGTCATAATGGCAAAAAAAGAAACGAAAGATTTCAATTATCCCGTAAACAGCTTTGCCTCTGTTTCAAAATTAAACACACACAATCTCTTTGACAGACATTTTGCAGAATCCGACATATCGGCAATAGATACTTTTTTCAGTGAAACCAAGTCATTAAATACTTTAATTACCGATCCGGACAATATTCCTGATCAACTGGCCAATCTGATTATATTGGGTTATGTATCGGCGGTTGAAAGTTATTTTCGTAAAATTATAAGAAGGACAGTCAATATTGACGAAATGTCAAGAACATTATGTGAGAGTCAAAACATTTCTTTCGGAGCCGCCATAACTCACACCAAAGAAATGCTTCCTGAAGCATTAGTCGAAGATTATTCTTTTGCGGGCGAGAAAGGAATTAAAGAATCTTTCAGAAAATTTTTAGGCATAAAAGAAAATTATCCGGATTCTGTTAATGAAGTCCTGAATCAATTCGCAAAAGTATGTCAGCTCAGGCACTGCATCGTTCACAGATTCGGAAGACTCGGTTCTAAAAACGCCATTGTATTCGGTTTGACAGATCATAAAGACTATTTGGAAAAACCTCTGAACATATCGTTTGATGATCTTCATGATATTATCCTGATATGCCATAATACGGTTAAAGAAATCAACAACTATCTCTTTAAAAAGATATTGATCAGAACTGTCGAAGAGAAAACTATTCACTGGACTTGGGACCTGAGAAAAGATGAAGAACAGTTTAAAAAATATTTCAATATTTTTGTATCGGATATTTCTCCTCCGACTCCTAAACCTGCTGTTGTATCAGCGTATAATGAATTCAGAAATGTCTTTAAATAACTCAGAAAAAAAGATTTATATTTCCGCAAAAGCCAGTCCGCAGCGGGTCGCAAGGACAAAAGCCTCATCTGTTTTTCCGGCAATATCCGAGGGACGATGAGCGTCTGAGTTAATGATCACGCGGATACCGTATTCGGCAGCCATTTCCCAGAAAGGAGTCAATGGAAATGCGGGCCGCTCGCCTTCGGGTGTGGCGACAGGTGGTTTCCTCAGTCCCCCGGCGTTGATCTCCAAAGGCATATCAAGAGATGCAGCGGCTTCGAACATCTCAGCGGAGCATTCTTTGCTTTGGCTGTCCCATTTCAGATAGCCCGTGGCAAAGAGATCGGGATGAGCCATGAAAGCAAAGAGTCCCGACTGCATGGTGGCAATAAAATGTCTCGCGTACAGGCGCAGATCGTTGCTGTCCTTTATTTCCCAGAAAGCATCGCGCCATCCTTCTCTGCATGGAAAAAAATGAACCGAGCCGATCAGGTAGTCAAAATTCAGCCTCCCCAGCAGTTCATCCTGATAGTAGGCGGCATATTTTTTATCATATTCGCACTCCATGCCTTTGAGAATCCTGAGCCGCGGATACAGCCTGCGCGCCTCGTCCGCTGCCCGGCAGTAGCCGGATAATTCGCTCATATCCATGCGGATACCTGACCAGCGGTTATCCGGCAGCGGCACATGATCGGAAATTCCCAGAACGGTCAGCCCCTTGCTGATTGCGGCCTCACAGTAATCCGAGACATCGCCTTCCGCGTGTTTGCAGCGATAGGTATGGGTATGATAATCTTTTGTTATCATTTATTTCCTCAGACTTTCCTCGTTCCCAAGCCCAGGCTTGGGAACGCATCTGCGCCCGAAGCCCCGGCTT
>DYRK01000931.1 GCA_020718785.1 Desulfatirhabdium butyrativorans
TCACAGCATAAAGGCGGAGTTCATGAATACTCATAGCAACACGAGGCTGCCCCGATGGGCAGTCCGTCCCATAGTTCCCGAAGAAGTCTATACGGACCGCCGGGAGCATCTTGACTATCTCTGCAATGCGGCACTGAATGCCGTTTCGCGGCGCACCGTGTCAACGGTTCTGCTCGGACAGCGGCGCATGGGAAAGACGGAAATCTTCAAACGGACGGTAAACCGGCTGTTTTTTGAGCAGGAACATTATCAGGATCCGGGTAAATCGGCTGTGCCGGTGTATTACAAATTTGAAGATACTTTTGCCGACCGGTGGGATTTTTCTCTGAAGTATGCCGAAAACTTTCTCCGGTGGTATGCGGCTTTCCGGCTCAGAGACCCGAATATTCTTTCTGAAAAATCCGTGAAACGGGAAGAACTTTCCGGCCTCATCAGCGAAAAACTTACTCTCAGCAGAGGACTTCAGGGGACACTGAATTTTTTTGAAACGCTTCGGGAAAAAGGTGTTACGATTCCCGAACAGAGCGTACTGACGCTTCCCCGATGGGTTTCGGACATTGATGACAGCACAATTGTCATGTTTTTAGACGAATTTCAGAACACCCGTCTGCCGCAGTACGGTTTCGATATTGTCGGATACATGCAGGACGCTGCCGAATCGCCGACATGCCCGCATTTTGTTACCGGCTCTGCCATGAGCATTTTGGCAAGAGAGATTCTCGGACGCGGTTCGCTGTTCGGACGCTTTGACAGCGAACCGATTGAAGCTATGACTCCGTACTGGGGCGCTGAACTGGCTTTGAAATCAGCTTCGCATTATCATGCCGGACTTCCCGAATCCATGGCGCCGGTAATTGCCCGGCGATGCGGCGGCAATCCGTTTTACATTACGGCTGTTGTCCGGCAGTCCGCCAAACAGAACAAAGCCCTTTCCGACGAGAGCCGGCTTGATGAAATCTTAGCAGTTGACCTTTCATCCGGGTTTATCTGGGGAGAACTCGGCGATCAGGTTTCCCGGTGGATCGAAAGGCTCAACGAATACGGTATCACCAAATGGATTCTGTATCTTTCCGCTCTTGAGGAAGGGGACCGGATAGACATCGAACGGATACAGAGGGAACTGTACGAACGGGAAGGTAGAAATGTTCCGCTTCAGACTGTCCGGGATATTCTGACAAAACTCTCCCGCGGCGACCTGCTGGATTACATGGAACTGGGCGGATGGTTCAGGAAAGTGCAGGATCCGATTCTGCTGGATTTTCTGAAGGTCTGGGGCAGAATCGAGGTTGAAGGAAAAAACAGGAGTGATGTTCAAAATGAGCTGCGTCTCGGGTATCAGTCGTTTCATCGCCGGATATCCGACCATATCGGCTATTTCGGAGAAGTATGTATGGCTCAGGTGCTGTGGAACAGCCAGAATAAAACGCTGCCCGGAAAATTTTTTCACAGCGAAGAGGATATCTCTGTCACATGGCATTTCAGCTATATCCGGCACCGGGTAAGGCTCGGCGCTTCGGCAGATACGGAAATTGATGTTTACGGAGCAGCCGGTTCCGAAATATGGATATGCGAAAGCAAATGGCGCAGCGGCGGAAAGACCGGCAGAAAAGATGTGGAAATCCTGCTGCATAAAGCAGAACTGGCAAAAGAACAGGCAGGAAAAGGTCTTGAAATCCTGCGCGTCTGGTTCTTTTCATATAACGGATTCACCGAAGACGCGGAGAGCCTGATGAAAGAAAAGGGCGTGCTGCGGTCCGGGAGAGATGATCTCAACGGACTGCTGGCTCATGCCGGCCTGAGAAAACTGCCGGAGCTTCAGTCATGAGTCTTCCTTCTCGTTCCCAAGCCCC
>DYRK01000932.1 GCA_020718785.1 Desulfatirhabdium butyrativorans
GTTACATACCACTCATTTGATGCTTCAAAAATTTCCTAACAACAAGTTCAGCCGTTGTTATCGGCTGCAACTGATGGTTAGGTGTTGTTTTCACGGAATAAATACCCGTCCCACACCCAGATAATTGTTCAGATAAAGTATGATTTCCAATAATTTTTCAGCGCAACGCTTACGATACTCTGCTTCTTTTATTATACTTTCCTGTCTGCCTATCGTTACAACAGGTAAGGAATCAGGAGTATTCGCATCCCGCAAAGTCTGCTCCAATGAATTCATATCTTCCATATTCCGATTGGCTGTCAGCAGAATCATACGGTTTGTCTGGGAATACTGCCATACTTCCCGGTCATTGCTGTTTACAGGCAGATTCACATCTTCGAACATAACCATATCAAGCGGATATAATTCCAGCCAGCCTTCGGACCTGAGAGTATTCCACAATAATGTTGCCTGCCACTCTATATTGTGGTCAATCAGAACTGTTATCCGCTCGGACATAACTGAGTTTTCCATGCCTGCAATTTTTTCCAAAGTTCGGCATATTCCGGCTTGGGCGGCATCCGGGAAATTTTCTCGAACCGTTCACGGTTCCGTTCTTCCCAGTAAAGACGGTTTGCCTCTGCCAGAGCCAGTACCTGCCGATATTCGGATTCCGTTTCCTCATGATGTGTTTCGATATATTTCAATACATCTGTCATCTGTCTGATAGTCAGTCTGAAACAGGTCAGAATTTCCTCTACCGAGCATTCTGCTTTCAGAAAATCCATAATCTGGTACAACGTGATGCGTGTACCGGCAATTGTCAGTCCCCGCTCCGTTCTCACAACTGTGGACAAAGACATAGAGTTGCTCCTTCGGTCAGAATTTTTTTCTCACGGAATAATTAAAATATACCGTATTTTCGTGAAAAAGTCAACGGGAGTGTTTCACGGTCTCAATCCGGCAATTACCTGTAACATGCGGATAATGTCCTCAAGTCCGATTTTGCCGTCTCCGTTGGCATCCCATTTCAGTTGTTCATTTTTCACAGCCTGATCCGACTGCGCCTGAGTCAGCAACTGATAACCGCCCGGATTTGCCTTGACAAGATCAATCCCCTGCTGCGTTGAGCCGTTTGTATCCGTACATTGGCACGGATCGGCAATGCCGCTGCCGGATATTGCAATTGTGTCCGTACCAGCGGTTTTATCCGAACTGACCGTTACCGTGCCGGTGTATGCCTGAACAGCAGACGGTGAAAAGGTTACTGTTACATTCTGAGAACCGCCTGCAGCAATCGTACCGCTCCAACTTCCTGAAAAACCCGGAGGATAAGCAATTGAATTAACGGTCAGAGTTGAAGTACCGGTGTTCTGAATGGTCAGAGTCAACTGCTTGGTTTTGCTGACTATAACATCGCCGAAAGCAAGACTGCCGGGGAGATTGATAACACTGATATTAGGAGTCCATTTGGCAAGATTGTTTGCAGGAAGTCCGCCCGCTGTGGTAAAAGACCCGCCCGCATACAGATTGCCCGAACTGTCAAACGTAAGGGAAGAAACGAAAGAATCAGTTCCGCTCATTCCTGAACCCACCGCACTCCAAGCTGAACCGTTCCATTTGGCAATTTTATTTGCAGATACACCGCCCGCAGTGGTGAAATCCCCGCCAACATACAGATTGTCCGAACTGTCAAACGCAAGAACAAAGCCCCAGCCGTTTATTCCTGAACCTAACGCACTCCACGTTGAACCGTTCCACTTGGCAATCCCATTGACCGTAACGCCGCCAGCAGTATGGAACCCCCCACTTGCATACAAATTGCCTGCGCTGTCAAATACGATGGAATAGACATCGCCGTCCATT
>DYRK01000933.1 GCA_020718785.1 Desulfatirhabdium butyrativorans
TTATTCATACTGTTCGGCAATTCTCAGAAAAAAAGGTTTGATGCGGATTTTGGAGAGCCGCAGGCTTTCCATATTGAGGTAAGGAAGAATCCTGTCGCTGATGAGAATTCCGCCGGAAGCTCCGCGTTCCACATCTCCTTCAAATGGAGAAAATACGATGGTCTGATGCGCTTTTCCGTAGCGGACAAGGGATTCGAATTCATCGCCGAGGGGCGAAATCAGAAAAATTCCTGCTGCCTGTGTATGCTCATAAGCCTTGAACGAGGTATCCTGTGTCAGTTCGATGCGTATCGGTATTCCGCGAATCTGTCCGACCTTCTTCAGTTCAAGAGCCGCTTCTTCAGCCCTGTCTTTTCTGTCAGGACAGACCAGTACCAGAAGCAGCCTGCCGTCAGACCCGCTTTTGCCGGCAATATCTATGTCCGCAGCCAGCAGGCTCGGGAACAGTTCGAGTCCTGCCCCGACGCGCCAGTCGTTCTGTTCTCCCGCGGAAGAATTTCCGGCCGGAATAAGCAGAAAAACAGCGGTCAGTATGAGTATCCGGCATAATAAATATATTCGGTCATGGAACACAGTCTGTAACCTCTCGGTATTCCGTGGATCAGTATCCCTGATTTGCAGACGGAAGTTAAAAATTATATGAAATCTTCAGCCACCACCACCGCTCGGATCCGCTGTTCCCTAAGTTACCGGTATTCAGGACAGAATCCTCGCTGACAGAACGGCTGAGATTTGCCTCAGAAATATTCTTGACACCAGCGCGCAGGGTCAGTCCTCTTATGCCCAAATCACTGACAGTTATCGTGACATCCGCGGTATGATATTCGTCGGCATCGCGGCTGTTGCCGGCATAGCGGTATTGCAGACCGAACGCGAGCTTATCCGTCATCCGATAAGTCAGTCCCGCATTCGCCAGCCAGTCAGAGGCATCGCTGATTTTTTCTCCCAAATCCTGATCCTCGGCATCGGTATAAGACAGGTTTAAATCTAATTTCAGCCTGTTGGCGATCAAAGGAACTTCCAGTTCGAGTTCCGCTCCGCGGCTGCGAAACTGTGTCGGCTCCGATTGAAAACGGCTGTCGGCGATTCTCGCGTCAATATCCGAATAAAAAAGCATGATTCGGGCAGCAGTTCCGAACCGCCTGTAAATATAAGCCAGTTCATAAGTATCCACGGTCTCGGACTCGGCGGTTCCCGGATTTCCCTCGGAATATGTCTGGGATTCAAGGAAGGTGGGCGGTCGGAATGCCCGTGCATACTGGGCTTTCAGGATATGCCGATGCGTTGCGCTGCGGCGTCTGTTCAAACGATACACCGCGGCAATTCTGGGGCTGACATGATCTCCGGCATCGTCATAATGATCGTAGCGCAATCCGCCGAAGAGTGTAAGCCGGTCATTTGCCTCGAATTCATCCTGCAATGTCAGGCTGGTCAGCCAGCGATCTCTGCTTTCGGGAGATTCCTGCTCTGCCGGGGTTGTCTCAATGAAACCGTCCGTGACATTATCGGAAACAAGCCGGGTACGGAGCCATCGGCTTTCCAATGCTGTTTCGGCAAAGGAACATTCTGTGAATACGGTATGCCGCTCCCAGCCTTTCCATGTCAGTTCCACGCCGCCGTAAACCAGCGTTTCCCTGTATCGGATACCGTAGGGTGCGTCAGACCCGCCGCTCTCCGAAATATATTCCGGGGGATAGAACTCTTCATCATCGGTCTCAAATTCCTGTTTCTGCCACCATATAGAAAAATCCGCGTGCAATCCCGGAAAGAGATTCATGCCCTGTCCGAGATTTCCTCCCCATAAGCGGGTACGGTAAACGCTCTGTTCATCATCTGCCGGAGCG
>DYRK01000934.1 GCA_020718785.1 Desulfatirhabdium butyrativorans
TTGGATTTGGCTGAAACCGTAGAAAAAACCAAGGATGATATTGAAGATTCGGAGCTTGATCTGGAGTTGGATTTATCCTCTGACGATGCGGTTGAAGAAGAAACCTTTGAAGTCGAGTCAGAACATAAAAATAAACCGGCTGCCAAGAAAAAAGATGAAACAGAAGATGAATTTGAGCTTGATTTGGATTTAGAATCCGAGGTTGTGGAAGGCGAGAAGGGAGAAGAAGAATTCGACCTTGATCTGGATAACGCCCCCGCGTCTCCCGGAGGAGAGTCTGCCGAAGAAGAGGATGAAGAAGAATTCGATTTGGATCTGGAACCTGAGACCAAAACCGCATCCGGTGAAGAAACCGAAGATTTCGAACTCGATTTGGATTTGGAGGAACCCAAAGTCAAAGAGGGAACAAAAAAAGGCGATGAAAAAACTGAAGTCTTTGATCTTGATCTTGATCTGGATATGGAATCCGAACCCGAAGGAGGCAGTAAAGCAGAAGACTTTGATTTTGACCTTGAACTGGAAAAAAAGAGAACTGCCAAAAACGATCCGGAAGAATTCGATATTCATAGTATGGACGGAGATAAAGGCGGGAAAAAAACCGGAAATGGCGCGGAAGATTTTGAATTTGATCTGTCAGATAACGGAGCATCCGCAAAAAAAGCAAAGGGAGATGCAGACGAGTTTGAATTTGATCTGGATTTAAACAGCGATGAACCCGCGGAGAAACCCAAAGAAGAGACCAATGATTTTGAACTCAACTTTGACACCGATGATATCGGAAAAGAAGACGAAAAACCTGCTGTAGCCGAAACCTTTGATCCTGAAGTCGTACCTGAGAAAGGCAAGGCGGCTGAAGAAAAAGAAGAAGAGAAAGAGGAAGAAGAAGCTCTGACACAGGTCTTTGATATGGGAATTCCGCCGGGAGAGGAATTTGTCGAAGAGGGAAGATACGAGAAAAGCAATGAAGAATCCTTGTCCATGCAAAAGGCTGACAAACAGGATTCCCCGGATAAACCCGCCCGCAACAAAAAACGAATACTCGCCGGGGCATTCTCGCTGCTCGTTCTTTTAGCCAGCGGTTACGGACTTTACAGTATGGGCTTTGATTCCATCCTCGGCATGATTTCAAAGATTCCATATATCGGCAAATTTGTTCCTCAGAAACAGGAAACCGGCGAAATCATCGCTCTGGAAAACACGATAGAAAGTAAATTTGTAAAAAATTCCGGCTCCGGAATGCTGTTTGTCATAACGGGAAAAATCAGAAACGGATATTCGAATGCCCGTGATTTTGTCAAGGTGACAGGGAATCTTTATGTCAAAGGAAATACCCTTGCAAAAAAGGAAACGTCGTACTGCGGCAATATGCTGTCAGACAGCGATCTTGCAGCCATGAATCCGGGCGACATAAAAAAACGGCTTCTGAACCGGTTCGGAGATAAGCAGACGAATCAGAAGCTTGCTCCGGGAAACACACTTCCCTTTATGATTGTTTTTTCGGATCTGCCGGATGATCTGGATGAATTTACCGTTGAGGTTGCAGGCTCCGACCCTTCTCAGGGTTGAAAAGAAACAATTCGGGTCTATGTTAAGCTCATGGCGTTTAACAAAGTGAACCGTTCCAAAGCTGGGGCTTTGGAACGAGAGAAAAAATCATCAGGCTGAAATTTTTTGCATCATAATCGTTTTTGGCTTGACTAAGCCCGTACAAGGTGCTAATAAAGATTTATTCAAATTCGGAGGGCTGCTGACAATAAATGCAAGAATGATTTTGGAGCGGCCTGTTTATAAGGCGATGTAGCTCAGTCGGTCAGAGCATGCGGCTCATATCCGCAGTGTCCGG
>DYRK01000935.1 GCA_020718785.1 Desulfatirhabdium butyrativorans
ACTGCTTCGTGATTTTATCGAAGCGGAATGCGGCGTTCTTCTGGGGAACGAAAAAGCATATCTGATCGAAAACCGCCTGTCAAATATTGCCAAAGATTGCGGATGCAGGACTTTCGGCGAATTTTATGTGAAACTGAAAAATTCTTTGCGATCCGACAGAATCCGCTCCGCGGTCACAGACGCAATTACTACCCATGAAACTCTCTGGTTCCGCGACGGATATCCCTTCAGAGTTCTTCAGGAATGTCTTTTGCCTGAATTTCAGAAACATATCAGAGCAGAAACCCGTGACAGCGTCAGGATATGGTCTGCCGCGTGTTCCACGGGACAGGAACCCTATTCGATTGCCATAGCCGCCCTTGAATTTTACCTTAAAGCCGGTCTCGGGGCAGAATCCTGTTACAGTCAGGTGAATATTCTGGCAACAGATGTTTCCGAAAAAGTCCTTTCCGCGGCACAGACCGGCAGATATGATATGAATGCAATGTCACGCGGACTTCCGCCCGGATATCTCAATCTGTATTTCAAAAAAGAGGGGAATGAATGGATACTTGAACCGAAAATAAAAAACATGGTGACATTCAGACAGATTAATCTCAAAGAACCGATATCCGGCGGCATCGGGTCTTTTGATATTATTTTTCTTCGCAATGTAACTATCTATTTTTCCGAAGAGTTTAAAAAAATTCTGTTCAGCCGCGCTTCCCGTCTGATGAATCGCGGCGGCTATCTGTTTCTCGGCGCGGGCGAAACTGTGGGCGGGTATTCGGACGCGTTTGATATCATCGAATATGAAGGGACGATTTTTTATCGTATAAGATATTGATAATATTATTATTTTAAATAATCATCGGCTGAAACGGCATCAAATACACCTTTACCACATTGACTTTCCCGTATATTTTACAGTAATCTTAATCATCTTTTCAAAACATTTGGGAATCAGCGGGTCAGATAAACATATTTTTTTCAGAGCCGTGTAAAATCGGTTGACAGGTTAAGAAGCCGTATATATTAAAAGAAGGAAACTGCCTGACAAAGTCGGTTTTGAAACGGGTTAAGATCGGGTTAAGGGTACAGATTTTTTTTATAATTTTCTTAAAAGGAGGAAGTTCAAATGGTAAAAAGATTGCTTTTGCTTGTATTGGCAGTGATTATCATACTGCCGACAGCGGCAAACGCCGCGGAATTCAAACAGGGGGACAGAACATTCACCCTCAGCGGCGGCGGAACCAGCGATAAGAATTTCGACAGTTCGTCCGTATCCATTGAAGCGCAGTTCGGCTATTTCACCAGAAACAACTGGGAACTTTCCTTTCGCCAGAAGATGAAGCAGGATAGCAGCGAATGGGATTTTACAAGCCGTATGGCGGCAGACTACTATCTTGACACCGTAAAGTTCCGGGGCAGACTGAGCGGCATGAAAGCTTTCGTGGGCGCAAGTATCGGATATCAGTATGATGACAGTCTGGAAGGAGACTATATTGCAGGGCCCGAAGCAGGACTGAAATTATTCTTCAACGAGACCACGTTTGCGACAGTGATGATCGCTTACAATTTTTCCTTTGAAGGCACGGATGATGCTGATGACAGTTTCAAGGACGGCAGATTCGATTACACCTTCGGCATCGGTTTCAAATTCTGATTTCGGAAAGCGGGATATCCGCATGAATCGTTTCTGACGGAACTGCCGGATTCTAAGGCAGTTCCGTTTTTTATTCTTACCGCCGTCATAATCTGACGTGAGTTCGGTGTAAGCCTGCATTCCCCCTTTTGTAAAGGGGGTTTCTTCCTCGTTCCCAAGCCCCGGCTTGGGAACGCATCTGCGCCCGAAGCCCCGG
>DYRK01000218.1 GCA_020718785.1 Desulfatirhabdium butyrativorans
GGACGCTCAAAGCCGAAGGGCATTTTATCAACGGCGCGGAAATGATGTTTCTTGCAGACAACCCTGAAGGACTTGATGAAAGTTCTTTCATGTTTGCAATGAAAGCAACATTCAGCTTTTAGCTATTTGTAGAACGGGTTTTAAACCCGTTCTGCGAGCAATGAAAGCAACCTTCAGCTTTTAGCTATTTGTAGAACGGGTTTTAAACCCGTTCTGCGAGCAATGAAAGCAACCTTCAGCTTTTAGCTATTTGTGGAACGGGTTTTAAACCCGTTCTACGAGACGAGTTTGAAAGATGAAATAAAAAAGGTCGTTAAATCAGGAGGAAATCAAATTATGAAAAGCATCGTTATCGTCATGATAATTCTGATCTTTGCATGTGCCGGATTTGTGGGAAACAAGATTTATGCGGATAAGCAGACGATGAAGAAGCCTAAAGCCCCGCTCGGATATTCCGAATCCGGAAAATCTTCTGAAAAAGCGAGACAAAAAGAATTTCAGACGGCAAAGGTTCGACAGAATGTCCGGAATGCTGCGATTCGGCTTATCGGCAACCTGATCGGCGATGAGACTTCGAATATTGCCAGCAATATTGCGGGAATTGTAGAAAAAGTAATGGTCGAGCGCGGCGCTATGGCAGAAAAAGGGGATATTCTGGTTCAATTGGATGCAACGGATGCCAAAAACAAATTGGCAGAAGGAACCGCTTCGGCTGAGGAATTGAAAGTCAGACTCGGGCTGAATGATTTCTCTCCTAAGGATTATGATCCGGAAAAACAGCCGGAAGTAAAGGCTGCAAAAGCTTCTCTTACGCTTTCCGAAGCCAATTACAAACGCTATTCCTCTCTTTATCTTCAAAACGGCGTGTCAAAATCCGATTATGACCGGATGCAAAATGAATATGACTTATCCGCACAGCGCTATCAGCAGGCAGTACATCAGGCAAGACAGTTGTACCAGAGCTATCAGACAGCATTGACCCGTCTGACAACGCTTCGCAAATTAGTCAAGGATACGGCAATTACCGCGCCGTTCAGCGGATGGGTTGCAGAAAAATATGTTTCTTCGGGAGAAAGAGTTGCCGAAGGTGCGAAAGTCGTCAATCTGGTCCGAATCAATCCCCTGCGGTTAGTGCTGACCGTTCCTCAGCAATATGTGAGCCTTATTCGTCCGGAACAGACCGTCAATTTTCAGGTGGACAGTTTCCCGGACAAAATCTTTACGGCAAAAGTGAGATATATTGCCCCTTCGGTGGAAAAAGATTCCCGTTCTCTTATGGTAGAAGCAGTGGCAGATAACAAAGATAAAATGCTTTTGCCCGGCTTGTTTGCCACAGCCGAACTTATGCTCGAAGAAAAGACCGTGCGGCTGGCTGTTCCGGAAAAGGCGGTTCAGAAACAGGGTGATATTTCAAAAGTCTATGTGCTGCGCGAAGGAATTGCCAGAGAACAGATCGTATCGGTCGAAGAAACGGATAACTATCAGGTTTATATCACTTCAGGGCTTGACGAAAACGATACGGTGGTTTTGTCTCCTGAATCGCTGAAAGACGGGGACAGGATTTTCTGATTGTAAAGGATTTTGGGAATCGTAATCCGGAGTGCAAAAATTCCTTTTTTGCAAAAACCTATGCAAAAATATAATTTTTGCACTCATCCGCGGACAGTACCAAAATCCGTTATAATGAGATAATTTTCTAAGAATTGCCTTCAAATCAGATAAGGACAACTCATGCACATACTTGCCGAACTATGCGTTAAAAGACCGGTATTTGCAAGCGTACTGATTATGATTCTGGTCGTAATCGGTATGTTTTCCTATACCAAATTGGGCGTTGACCGATTTCCGAAAGTGGATTTTCCGACGATTACGGTTACTACCAGAATGCCGGGTTCCGCTCCGGAAGAAATCGAAACTGAAATTACCGATAAAATTGAAGAAGCAGTCAATACGGTCAGCGGTATTGACGAACTGAGATCCGTATCTTCGGAAGGTATTTCTCAGGTATTTGTAACTTTTCTTTTGGAAAAAGATATCAACGTGGCTTCACAGGAAGTTCGGGACCGGATTAATCTGATTATTCCGCAACTGCCTCAGGATATCGAATTGCCGACAGTAGAAAAAATGGACCCGGATGCCGCGCCCATTATGGCTATTGCCCTTTCAGGCAAAGGCTCGATCAAAGAACTGACCGAATATGCGGACAAAGTTCTTCGCCGGCGACTGGAATCCGTGCAGGGCGTGGGTCAGGTCATGCTGATCGGCGGACAGCTAAGACAAATCAATATCCGGCTGAATCCTCTGAAACTGAGAGCCTATAATCTGACCGTTGCCGATGTTTCCCGTGCGCTGGAAACACAGAACCTCGAAGTGCCGGGAGGCAGTCTGAAAATGGGACCTGAAAACTTCACGCTCCGCACTCTCGGACGGATCAGATCGCTTCAGGGAATCCAATATCTTACGATAGCGAACCGACGCGGACATCTCATTACGGTCAATGATGTGGGCGATGTCGAAGACGGGGTCGAGGAAGCCGTGAGCATGGCGCAGTTGAATGAAACACCGGCGATTATATTGAACATTCGGAAACAATCCGGTATGAATACGGTTGAAGTCGTGCATAATGTCAAAGAACGGCTCGAAGTCATATTAGAAAGCGCGCCCAAGGGCTATCGGATCGAGACAGTACGCGATCAGTCGGTTTTCATCGAGATGTCTGCCAATACGGTTAAAGAACATTTGGTTCTGGGCAGTATTCTTGCTGCTATTGTCGTATTTTTCTTTCTCGCCAATATCCGGACTACGCTTATTTCAGCCTTGGCTATTCCGACCTCGATCATCAGTGCATTCGGCATGATGAAGTATATGGATTTTACGCTCAACAGCATCACGCTCCTGGCACTTGCGCTGTCTGTGGGTATAGTCATTGATGATGCAATTGTAGTTTTGGAGAACATTTTCCGCTATGTGGAAGAGAAAAATTATACGCCCTTCGAGGCGGCAATTGCAGCAACCAAAGAGATCGGGCTTGCGGTTCTTGCCATTACTCTGTCGCTGGTAGCAGTATTTACCCCCATTGCCTTTATGGGCGGAATTGTGGGCAAATTTCTGAAATCTTTCGGGCTTACGATGGCCTGTTCGATTGTTGTCAGTATGTTGGTCAGTTTTACCCTTACGCCCATGCTGGCAGCCAGAATTCTCAAAAAGAAAAACGGAAATCATCACCCTGACGGCGTTCCCAAGCCGGGGCTTGGGAACGAGAGACAGCCGGGGCTTGGGAACGAGAGACATTCGCAGACTTCGGACCTCGTTGCGAAGCCGGACCTCGTTGCGAAGCCCCAGCTTCGCAACGGCGTTCCCAAGCTGGGGCTTGGGAACGAGAGACAAGCATCCGGACATTCGGGATCCAAAAAGCAGGGATTCTATCATCTGATCGAAGTCGTTTATATCTCGATTCTGAAAGCAGCCCTGAGATTCCGATGGTTAGTTGTACTTCTGGTGATTGCTTTGTTGTTCTCTATCCCAACGCTGATGAAACATGTGCGTAAAAATTTTCTGCCGGATGACGATCAGTCCGAATTTCAGGTGAATATCCGTGCGCCGGAAGGCACTTCTTTGGAAGCCACGCATCTGATTATCTCCAGAATTGCCAGAGAAGTCCGTCAGATCAGCGGTGTCCGATACACTGTTGCAAGCGCGGCAGAAACCGATCAGCATATTGAAAACACAGGAAGTATCTATGTCAGGTTGGTTGACGTGGGCGAGCGCGCATATGATCAGTTGGAGATGATGAATTTCATACGGAAAAATCTTCTGCCCAAATACAAGGCTGAAAAACTGAGGGTGAGCGTGTCGCCGATTGCAGCAATTTCCGGCGGAGGGACTTCCGCCGCAAGCATTCAGCTGATGATCGGAGGACCTGATCTTGGTAAACTTGAAGAATACAGCAGGAAAATTATTGAAAAACTCCGGCAGGTTCCGGGAGCCGTGGACGTAGATTCCACTCTTGTAACCGGAAAGCCGCAGTTCGGAATTGTTGTGGATCGTGACAAAGCTTCGGATCTCGGCGTTTCGATTGCAGATATTGCCAAAACAATCCGGCTGCTGGTTGCAGGCGACAAAGTTTCGGATTACAATGAGAAAGGCGAAAAATACGAAATACGCGTGCGTGCAGAGGCACAGTCCCGGAACAGCATTGCCGAACTGAGTATGGTAACGGTTCCGTCTCTCACACGGGGAACCGTGCCTATAGGCGATGTGGTGAAATTTCAGAAAAGCACTGGTCCGGCTCAGATCAACCGCCTGAACAGGAATCGTCAGGTTACAGTTACTTCCAACCTTGCGCCGAATATTTCTCAGGAAGGAGTAATTGATGCCTTGAATAAAATTATTGCAGACCTGAGTATGGACACTGAATATAAAACCGGTTTTCTGGGTCAGTCCAAAGAATTGGGAAAAGCCAGAAAAGGATTTGCTTTTGTTTTTCTGATGGCTTTTATTTTTGTCTATCTGGTACTTGCGGCTCAGTTCGAATCATGGCTTCATCCGATTACTATCCTGCTTTCTTTGCCGCTGACTTTACCCTTTGCCTTGGTTTCACTGATTCTTTTCAACCAGTCGCTCAATGTTTTTTCTACGCTGGGGGTTCTGGTATTGTTTGCAGTAGTGAAGAAAAACTCCATCTTGCAGGTTGATCATACGAATCAGCTCCGTGCAGAAGGGCTTTCACGATATGATGCCATAATTGCAGCAAATTCAGACAGGCTGCGCCCGATTCTGATGACTACCATTGCATTCGTGGCAGGTATGATTCCCCTGCTTCTGTCGAGCGGAACCGGTGCTGCTACGAACAAAACTATCAGCAGCGTCATTGTCGGCGGACAGACGCTTTCATTGCTGCTTACCCTTGTGGCAACGCCGGTGGCATATTCTTTGTTTGACGATTTGGCGAATGCCGCATATCGCATGATAAAGCGGTAAAGCGGGTTTAAAACCCGCTCTGCAACGTCCGGTGCAGGGGCTGGATACGCCGCCGGCTTGCCCCTGCGGTCCTTATCCGATTACGGCATGGGAAAAAATGAAAATATCCTTCAGCATTGCAAAGAAAATATGGCTCAGTCTGGCTATCTTGGTTTCAGGCTATCTTATTTCAATGATTGCGGGATTTGTTCTCGGACAGAACACGGAATTGCGTCTCCGCTATGTCTCCGAATATCTCTTCCCGGCTTCCAGACAGAGCCAGATGGCCCATTCATTGTTCAATGAAGAAATCAGACTCTATAATAATGCCGTGGTAACTGGTGAAAAATCATTTACAGAATCTGCTGTATCCAAAGCCGGGGAAGTGCGTCAGTCCCTTGAGACAATTGTCAATCTGGAAGGTTTTGATGTCCGGAAAAAAAAGGAAGTAAAGGCTTTATTGGAATTTTTGCATGATTTTAATTTATTAGCTCAGGATACCTATACAAAACTGTCTTCTTCTTTTGAAGAAAAAGAAGATTCATCTGATGAAGACATAAAAGACAAAGACCTTGAAGAAAAAGCTTTTTATCTTGCACGGACAACAAAAATGATTCAGGAAAGGCTCGGTTATTTTTCGGAAACTTATGCCGATGACCTTAAAACAGAGTTATATGATGTCAGCAACATTATCCGCCGGCAGCATTATGTGAATATGCTGATATTTTTCGGCGTCGTCATAGTCACGCTGAGTCTGATTTCAATTATTATCAGACGCTCGATTATACGCCCGCTGATGCGTATTGTCGAGATTGCCGAGGACATAAACGCAGGAAAAGAGGAAATTCACTGGCTGTCGGAAACGCATAATGAAATCGGAATATTGAATTCTTCCCTGAAAAATATGACCGAAAATCTGAAAACCGCAGAAAAAAAATACCGGAATATTTTCAAAAATGCGGTAGAAGGAATTTTTCAGATCAGACCTGACGGATACATTATCAATGTCAATCCTTCGATGGCAAAAATTATGGGATATGATTCTCCTGAAGAGGTGATGTCCTCGGGTTATAAACTCAGCGACAATACTTATGCCAATCCCGAGCATCGGAAACAACTTTTCAGTATTCTCGAAAGACAAGGCATCATCTTGGGCTTCGAGACTCAACTGATCCGCAAAGACAGCCGCCCGGTATGGGTATCTTTGTCTGCCCGTCTGGTCAGAGACAGCAAGGGCAAGGTGCTGTATTCCGAAGGTTCGGCAGTTGATATTACCGAACACAAAGAAAAAGAACGGGCAGAACTGGAACGTGAAATCGCCGAAGAAGCAAATAAAAAAATCATGTCAAGTATTCAATATGCCAAGTCTATCCAGCATTCTCTTCTGCCGAATACGGATGAAGTGAAAGCCTGTCTGCCGAACAGTTTTTTTATCTGGGAACCGAGAGATATCGTGGGCGGGGATATTTTCCTTGCGGAAAAACTCGAAGACGGTTTTATCATTGCAGTTGTTGACTGCACCGGACACGGTGTTCCCGGCGCGTTTATGACCATGATCGCGTCATCGGGTCTGAGAAAAATCATCAAGGATGAAGGCTGCCATGACCCGGCTGAGATTCTGAACCGCCTGAATTATTTTGTCAAAAAAACCCTCCGGCAGGATACGGCTTATGCTGCTTCAAATGACGGATTGGATGCGGGAATATGTTTTATAGAGGCAGGAGACAAAAGACGGGAGACAGAGACCGGATCCCGGCGCCGGCTTATCTTTGCCGGAGCAAAACTGCCGCTGATTTATGTCATCAATAAAGAGATAATAATTATCAAAGGAGACAGACAGAGCATCGGCTATAAGCGATCCGATCTCAAATTCGATTACACCGATCACTATGTCCGAATTGAAAAAGGAATGGCTTTTTATCTGTCAACTGACGGCTTTGCCGATCAGTTGGACATCGGCAACCGCCGGCTCGGGAGCAAAAAATTCCGGGAACTGCTGAAAACCGTCGCTGATCTGCCGTTTGAGAAACAGAGCCAAATACTGCTCGAGGCTTATGAAGCCCATAAGGGAAACAGACCGCGGCAGGATGATGTGACGGTGGCGGGGTTCGGCTTTTAGGAATCTTTTCTCGTTCCCAAGCCCCGGCTTGGGAACGCACCTGCCGGGGAGGCTCCCCGGCTTCCCGTGACGGAAGACGGACCGAAGCCGGGGCTTCGGGCGCAGATGCGTTCCCAAGCAGGGGCTTGGGAACGAGGAAAGAGCCGGATATTTTTTTTATATTTCTGACGATTTTACTTGCATTTTACCGGCAAATAATTATATTCCGCCGCGCGATGGATAGGGGAAAGCGAATCCATTTTTTATCAACCAACAACCATGAAAATTTGAAGCAAGCGATGATTGCCGGATTTTACGCTATATGCGGATTCCGACAGCAATTTTTTTTAACACCCTGTTTTTATAATAAGGAGAAAGAAAATGCAGGAACAATTATCTTATGTTCAGCCTTCTGTCGGAATCATTTCGCAGGAGACCGTACCGGACAAAGAGGACGAACCTCCAAGTATAAGCCATCCTCTGAACGGAGGGCTTCCCGCCGCTGTGCGCGCGCTGTTCAAGCATCCCGAAGCAGCGCGTATCCCTCTGACAACGGGAAAACGCACAGCCAGAACCAACCCGAAAACGCGGGCTTTCCGCCGCAGATTTTTTCACGGCGTTCCCGATAAAGAATGGAACGACTGGCGGTGGCAGGTCGGCAACCGAATACGTACCGAGACCCAACTGTCTGAAATGCTGAAACTTTCTGTTGATGAAGCCGGCGCGCTGGCACATCTCGGAACCAAACTGCCCATGGGCGTCACGCCGTATTACATGAGCCTTCTGTCCGCGGACAATCCCGAACATCCGCTCCGCCGGACCGTTGTGCCGACGCTCAATGAGTTTGTGAAAATGCCGGGCGAAGCCGATGATCCGCTCTGCGAAGAAACCCAGAGTCCGATTCCCGGACTGGTGCATCGCTATCCTGACCGTGCGCTGCTGCTGGTACTTGATTTCTGCTCGACATACTGCCGCTACTGCACACGCTCGCGAGTAGTGGGACACGGGGCAATCCATCCGAGCAGATCGCGTCTGGAAAAGGCTATTGATTACATCCGCAATACGCCGGCGATCCGGGATGTGCTTCTTTCGGGAGGAGATCCGCTGACCCTGAGCGATGAGCGGCTGGACTGGATTCTGACGCAGCTTCGGCAGATTCCGCATGTGGAGATCATTCGCATCGGAACCAAAGTTCCTGCGGTGCTGCCCCAGCGTGTCACGCCCAAACTGGTCCGGATGCTCCGGAAGCATCATCCGCTGTGGATGAGCCTGCATTTCGCACACCCGGAGGAATGCACCCCGGAATCCTACCGTGCCTGCGGAATGCTCGCGGACGCAGGGATTCCGCTGGGGTCACAGACCGTGCTTCTCAACGGAGTCAATGACACAGTGGAAACCATGAAAGAACTGGTGCATCATCTTTTGAAGATGCGTGTCCGTCCTTATTATCTGTATCAGTGCGATCCGATATCAGGGTCAGGACATTTCCGCACGCCTGTGGAAAAAGGGCTGGAAATCATCCGCGGACTGAGAGGTTTCACCAGCGGATATGCGGTGCCGACGTATGTGGTTGATGCCCCGGGGGGCGGAGGCAAAATTCCCCTGATGCCGGATTATACCGACGGACGTGAAGGCGGTGATCTGCTGCTCCGCAACTACGAGGGCAATCTGTTCCGCTATCCGGACCGTCACATTCATGACGCCGCGCTGAATGTCTGATTCCTGCTGTCTGTGAGAACAAAATAACAAACCGGATTTCTTCGGGAAATCCGGTTTCTTTTCTCTTATGAAAGTAAGAATAATTTCTATGCAGTGCTTTTCTCGTTCCCAAGCCCCGGCTTGGGAACGCACTTGCCGGGGAAGCCCCGGCTTCCCGTGACAGGAGACGGCCGAAGCCGGGGCTTCGGGCGCAGATGCGTTCCCAAGCCGGGGCTTTGGAACGAGGAAAATAACCATTAAGTCAAAGGGAATTTTATAT
>DYRK01000219.1 GCA_020718785.1 Desulfatirhabdium butyrativorans
CCGTACCGGCAAATCATTTTTTCAATGCTTATGTGATCAAACAACTGCTTTTGCTCAAGCATGACAAATTCGATCTGACGCAGCGGGTTTTCAAGGTTTTCGACAGGTATCTCAAACTCAAATATATTTTCTGGCCCCATGTCGTGAAAGCTGTTGACGGGGATGCCGAGGAATATGAAAGGGCAAGAAACAGCGCCGCAAATCTCACAAGTTTTATGAACAGCGGCACAGGCTGGCTGTATCTGGAACTGCCTGCCGTTGCTCCTGTTTCCAGAAAACCCGGCAGGGACTCGAAAGCCTCGGTTGCAATCATAAAGATGCCTGTCAAGAAAGATCAATCTGGCGCCAAGGAGCAAGACCAGTGGCTTGTTCAATGGAATCAGAAATGGAAGGTCATGAATCTGATTTCAGGGCATATCGAAGACATTGATTCTTCTCCGCTGTCCTGTGTCATGCGCGAAATTCATGAAGAACTCTTCGGCATTTTGTCGGCTGATGAGTACAACCGCTTGAAAACGGCATTAACTGGCAGTTCTGATTACAATAATGCCAAATCTTCATGGAAAGATTCGCATATCGAATCGGTAAGGCTGCGAGGAAATTCTCCTTATAAATACTCGGATTTTTCCGATTCGGCAAACAAATGGAGCAATTACGAATTTCACATCTATGATGTGGAATTCAAGCCCGGCGTCAAGATTTTCCATGAAGATTTGTTTTATACGCCTTCTGTACGTCAGTCCCCGCGTGAGCCCAATGAATGGGTTTCCCTTGAGGATATCGGGAAAGGCTGGACAAAGATGGGCAGACCCGTCAGCAGGACGGTCAAGAAAATTTTCGGGCTTTTGGGCTTGGTGTAACTTGATGTAAACGGTAGGGTGGGCAGCGTGCTGCCCACCTTTGAGCTATGACTTATCAGAGGATTCGGAGGAAAGCATGACAAGCGAAAGAAATTATCAGTCTGCCGTTGCGAGAACCGAGCGGGGATTGTCCGTATCAGGCACAAGGATCACCCTGTATCAGATTATGGATTATCTCAAAGCCGGATGGACGCCGAACCTGATCCGGCAATGGCTTGATATGACGGAAAAACAGATCGCCGATGTGACGGAGTATATCAATATCCATCGGGAAGAAGTCGAATCCGAATATCGGACCGTATTGCAGGAAGCCGATGAAAGCCGCAACTATTGGGAAGCATACAATAAAGAACGGTTTGAACGCATTGCGGCTTCGCACTCGGAGGCTGATCCGGTCTGGCTGAAAATCAAAAACAAAAAAGCGGAACTCGGCATGAGATGATAAGCATTCTGGCAGATCACAATATAGAGGGACACGCGATTCTGCTTGCGGGAACATTCTATGCACAAGGATGGTCGGAATTGTTTCAGGTGCGCTTTACAACATTCCGGGAAGCGGGTCTGTCTCCCGAGAGCAGCGACCGTGCCGTATGGCAGTTTGTCCAAGAAAATCAGATGCTGCTGCTGACCGATAATCGGAACAGGAAAAAGAAAGATTCGCTGGAGCAAACCATGCGGGAACAAAGCAGCCCCGAATCTCTTCCTGT
The DNA here is from genome assembly GCA_020718785.1 of Desulfatirhabdium butyrativorans. Taxonomy (GTDB): domain Bacteria; phylum Desulfobacterota; class Desulfobacteria; order Desulfobacterales; family DYRK01; genus DYRK01. Next base: position 1,568 of record DYRK01000219.1, read on the forward strand.
TCTGACCGTCGGAAATGCGGATCGTCTGACCGAGCGGGAATATCGTGAAAAATGCGCCGCCCGTCTCGCTGAAATCATTTATGATTTGGAAAAACTGAGAGGGGCATGCCGTTTGTTTCTTCATTAGGCTATAAGGTGGGCAGAAATCTGCCCATCCTACGAGTTCACCGGAATGTTTCAAGTAAAGGAAGCCCGGAAAGGAAGTCGTGAGGATTTCGAGAATGTTATGAAAGCCGTTCCCTGTGCGGAGCCGTGGGATGCAGATTAACCTGTCCAATTCAAGGAATAACTGACATTTCGTCCTTTTCCATGATTGGGCTTCAATATGCCCTTGATTACCAAATCGGATATTTCCCGATAAGCCGTGGCTCTGCTTGTCTTTGTCATTGAAACATATTTACGCGTATTCAGCCCTCCCTCAAAACCCTCATATCCGGCATCCAAAAGACAGTTCACCGCTTTGCGCTGGCGCTCACTCATGGGAGTCTGCGCGTTTCTGCGCCAGAAATCCGCTTTTGCCAGCACATCGGCGATCAGTTTTTCCGAATTGTTCAAAGCTCGTTTAAAACATCCTGTAAACCACAGCAGCCATGATGTTATATCCTTATCCCCTTTCTGAGAATGTTCCAGAATTCTGTAATACTCATCCCGTTCGGCCATGATTTGTGAAGAAAGGCTGTAAAAACGAGTTCCGAGATGTTCATCCTGAGCAAGCGCCATATCGCTCAATGCTCTGGCGATGCGGCCGTTGCCGTCTTCAAAGGGATGAACCGTTACGAACCGGAAATGGGCAATAGCCGCTCTGAGTAATCCTTCTGTGTTTCCCCGACTTTCCTCCCACCAAATCAGAAATCGCTTTATTTCATCTTCAATCCGTTCTGCCGGCGGTGCCTCGAAATGAATTTTTTCCCTTCCGATGGGACCCGAGACCACACGCATGGGTTCGCAGCCTCGCCATTCGCCGGTTCGGATACGGGTCAAACCCGAATATCCTGTAGGGAACAAAGCCGCCTGCCATGATTTCAGCCTTTCTGCGCTAAGGGCTTTATCATAATTTGCTGCTGCATCGAGAAGAACTTCCACAAGACCGTCTGCATGACGGTCAACATACGTCAATCCCGCTGCGGGCAATCCCAGCCCTCTTGCTACTGAGGAACGCACCGATTCTCTGTTCAATATTTGTCCTTCGATTGCAGCGGTTTTGACTGCTTCTTCAATCATAATTTCTGCCTGAGCCTGACGGGTAAAGGTCAGAGCGGCAGAAGATTGTTGAGCAGGGTCGAAACAGCGAACTTTGCTTAACAAGCTGCCTTGACAGAATCTTGCATTTGCAAGAGGATCAATGAGTTTATCCGCTTGCCAATGAAAATCGCTCCAATTATCATACTGCCAGATATAACGCATGGTTATTTCTTAACGCTTCACATTATGAAGCGATTATATGATATATTCGCTTCATCTGCATACTGAAAATCATTCATCCTTCAGAATATCATCACACAGCCCCCCAAAAAAGCTGGAAACAGACTGTCAGCAGGATGCTGGTTAAAATCATTGCGTGTTCTCTTCCCGTGTCATAACAAGCCGAAAACCAATGGCATAATACGGGGTTCCCGCTGGATATCCTCTGCGATAATCTGATCGACAGGATGCTTCCCCACTTTCCCACGAACCTCCCCGTATAACTCTTCTTCTACCTTGATATATATCTTCACACCATTCCATTACATTACCATGCATATCATATAATCCCCAGTTATTTGGTGAAAGACTGGCTACTGGCAAAGGTACGCCTCTTGACTCACCCCTTGGACATCCTTCATATTCATAATTGCCATCATAATTTGCCTTATCCGTTGACAAGCAGTTCCCAAAAGAGAAAGGAGTTTTTGTTCCGGCACGACAAGCATATTCCCATTCTGCTTCTGTTGGAAGGCGATATCTGTTATTAACCCCTTCTTGCATATTCAATGCGTTGATAAAATTTCTAACATCGCCCCATGAAACTCTGTTGACAGGACTTATAACACATTTCTCTCTATCTCCGCAATTAGTTAGGAGTGATGGATTCGTTCCGATAGTTAGGAGTGATGGATTCGTTCCGATAACAACACTTTCCCATTGTCCCTGTGTTAACTCCGTTGTCTGCATATAGAATCCTGTAGGAATTCTATTACTATCGTCGGGCGGAATATAGACAAAGTTCATTCCATACCTGTTTTTAAATTTAAATTTTTCTTTCGGTATTTTCTGTATATCAATTGCCTTATCCATCAACTGCGGCACTTCTTTTAAGAGATATTCTTCCTTATCACTGCCGTTTTTTTCCATGATATCGTCCGGTATAGTGATAGTTAACGACTCAGTCTTAAATCCCGAATGAGATATTTCGATATCATATTTTCCGGGCTCGAGTTCCATTCCCGGCGCATATTTCATTTCCGGCTTCACAATACCCACCTGAGCGGCTTCAGGGATTGTTTTGATTGTCAGACGATATAGCTTGACCAATTTCACTTCCTGTTCGATATCCCTATCTTTGATAGTGATTGACAAGTCACTGACCTTCTTAAAGCCTTCACGGAATATTTCGATATGATATTCCCCCGGTTCGAGTTTCATTCCCGGCGTATATTCCATTTCCGGATTCACAATACGCACCTGAGCTTTTGGAGGGGTTGTGTTGATTGTCAGAGCATATTTATGAAAAAAAATCTGAAAAATAGTAAAAACTGATAAGATAGCTATGATTAATCCACTTATTATAAGGGGTTTTATCCGAGTTTTTGTTTTCTGTGCGTCTATTAGTTTTTTAATGTCATCTAAAGAATAATTCTTCGGAATATTTTTTATCAGAGTCTTCTGTTCCTTAATCAGAGCCTTCTGTTCCTTACCATACTTTAATCTCATCTCTTCCGATTTACTGTGTAAGCTATCCAAACGGCTATCAAAATTTATAACTTCATTTATAAGCCTTTTTAATTTATCCTGCTGCTGATCCAAATCAGCCGCGTATCCGGTATGCCACTTTTCTCCTGTAAATATTTCAAACAGACAAAGACATAATGAGTAAATATCATCACCCTTGTCTGCTTTTGACGGATTACGTCGCTGATGAAGAGACATATATGTATTTGAACCGACTGTATCATCATGTTCTGTCAGTTCTCTAAGCTCGCCTTCAATTTTTTTCAAAAGCCCATAATCACATATTATTGCCCTTGGTGCTTGTTCATTTGTGATAAGAATATTGTCGGGTTTGAGATCACGATGAACAAAGTCTAACCTATGGATTTCTCTAAGTCCTTTTATAATGTCCAAAGATACTTTAATCTTGTTATCAAAATTAAGTGTCTTATTCTTGATAGTTTTAGATAAAGATTTTCCCTCAATATATTCCATCAAGGACTTTTACAAGATTGCTATGATTAAATCCTTCTCCATGTACTATTTCTCTTTCAAATCTCTCCCAGTGGGCAATATCAGATAAGTCAAAATCGTTTGAATGCAAAATTTTTATTGCAACAGTGTCTTGTTCTTCATTTCCTATTGGAACAATTTCTCCATTTTCATTAATAGAAGAGATTCTGTTTGCTTTCCAGATAGTTCCGATTCCGCCCCTATTAACATATTCAAAAATTTTATATTCGCCCTTCTTGCCTTTATAAATTTTACCTCTCAAATCGTTATCTTTTTGGACAGACTCACTCTCTTTATTTGTCTGAACATCCATTATAAAAACTCCTTTCTGATGAAAATTCTCAATGTTTTGAACTTTAAGTAAAGCGGGTTTCAAACCCGCTCTACTATGAAATTTTTGCACGCGACGAAAATTTCAGTTCCGTCCCCCGACTATTAGTTTATACGATACCGTTACCCTTATCCGAAATAAAATCGGATGTCAATAAAAAAATACACTCAGGCTGAAATTCACTTTACCTCTTTGATAACATTCATAATTTTTAAGAAATTACTTGGAGCGACTCACGATAAAGCAAATCGGCTTGTTGCTGTGGCTTATTCGATACGCAAATCGTCCGGAAATAAAAAATGCAGCAATTCTCATTTTGAAAAACGGCGTTGAACATTATCTGCGGAGACAGCCGGAATCTCATTTTATGTAAAGCGGGTTTGAAACCCGCTTTACGTCAAAATGAGAATTGCTGTAAAAAATGGCTTGACTTTCTTAAATCAATAGTTAAAATATACAGAATTCGGATTGATCTTCGTCAAGGAAAAATTTTCAAACAAAGGAGGTGAATTTTGAAACCCGCTTTACGTCAAAATGAGAATTGCTGTAAAAAATGGCTTGACTTTCTTAAATCAATAGTTAAAATATACAGAATTCGGATTGATCTTCGTCAAGGAAAAATTTTCAAACAAAGGAGGTGAATATGGCAGATATAATTCAAAGGTCAAAGGAAAGGGTGAAGCAGGGTATCCGAAAACTTATCCGACCGCTCATTTTTATTACGATAGGCGTGATTTTCGGCTTTCCCGTATTCAGCATTCTCTACTATACCATGATCCGTACCTCGACGCCTCAGTTCTGTGCGTCCTGCCATGAAATTCAGCCTGCTTACAACACATGGAAAACATCCACTCACAGCAACAACGCGCAGGGCTTTGTGGCAGACTGCATGGACTGTCACCTTCCGGCTCCCCATGACACGCTTAATTTTTTCTATGCCAAAACAATACACGGCGTAAAAGACATTCTCGTCCATGCCATCGGAACACCCTATAACCGGGAAAAAACCCGTCAGACCGCATACGCGTCTTTCAAAAATGAGCAGTGTCAGAAATGCCATCGCAATCTTCTGTATATTCCCGACAAACGCGGGGCAATGCTGGCGCATCGTTCCGTGGTTTATGCCAGACCGGGATATGAAAAAAGCTGTGTGGATTGTCACAAAAATCTGGTTCATGTTGACAGAGAGACTTATGCCTATAAGCAATACAATATGTCTTATCGGGGATTGGGATTGTAGCATATCAATTTTGAACAAAAGGAGGTTTCCGAATGAAAAAAATGTTGTGTGTCGCAGGGGCTGTCATGGGGATAATGCTGTTGCTGATATCTCCTGATGCAGGAAGTCAGACCGCACCGAATCAGCCTAAAGAAAAAGAATTCCGTATCGAGCGCAGTATGCCTCCGGAGGCAGCGGCATGTATCGAGTGCCACAAAAAAGAACATCCCGGAATATTTGCGGACTGGGCAAACAGCAGGCACGCAAGTGCCAATATCACCTGTTATGACTGCCACAAAGCCGAAGCTTTTGATCCGGATGTGAGCAAAGATCATGATGCCCAGTACAAAGATTATGACAAGAAATACGGCGCAGGCAAACTGACGGTTCCGGTGTCCGCGGTAGTCACACCCAAAGATTGCTCCCGATGCCATCCGGATGAGGCAAAGCAGTACGGCATAAGCAAACATGCCAATACTATGGAAATTATCTGGAAAATTGACCCTTGGCTCATCAACGGGATGAACAGCGATTTTGAAAGAGCAGCAGGATGTTATCACTGTCACGGAACTGTACTGAAAGTCAAAGACGGCAAATTGGACCCCGAGACATGGCCCAATGTGGGCGTAGGGCGGATTAATCTTGACGGCAGTAAAGGCAGTTGCACGAGTTGTCATACGCGGCATCGTTTTTCCGTAAGCGAAGCCCGCAAACCCGAAGCCTGCGGTCAGTGTCATCTTGGACCGGATCATCCTCAGATCGAAATCTACACCGAGTCAAAGCACGGCGATATTTACGCCGCGCAAGGAGATGACTACCGATGGGATTCTGCGCCCGGAACATGGACAGCCGGCGTGGATTACCGTGCGCCGACCTGCGCGGCTTGCCATATTTCCGGTACGGGAACGGTTTTGACTTCCCATGATGTAACCGAAAGATTGGCATGGGAACTTCAGTCTCCGCTGACGGTCAGACCCTCGGAATTCAAGGCTTTTCCTGCACAGACAAACTGGGAAACCGAGCGGAACAAGATGAAGGAAGTCTGCAAGCAGTGTCATGGAAAAACGTGGACTGACGGTCATTTTGAAAAAACAGACAAAGTGGTTCAGGAATATAACGAGGTTTACTTCAAACCGGCTAAAAAAATGCTCGATGATCTTTATGCCAAAGGGCTGATGGATAGCAGCCGTTTCTTTGACGAAAAGCTCGAAGTGGAATATTATGAATTATGGCATCATGAGGGCAGGCGGGCGAGAATGGGCGCGGCAATGATGGCTCCGGATTATTCATGGTGGCACGGTTTTTATGAATGCAAAAAGCGTTACAACAGCTTCATGGAAGAATCGCGCCATCTCATTGAGAAAAATCAGAAGGCTTACAAAGCAACGGATTTTCCCAATGCCACCGGAAGTACGGTCAAACCCGAGGCTGTTTTCGGGAAAACAGAATAGTCGGAACTCAGGAGGAGTGCTGAAATGAAATTTTAGCACCCTCCCCGGAATGTTGTGCTAAAATTTCATTTCAGCACTCCGGATCAACCACAATGTTGTGCTAAAATTTCATTTCAGCACTCCGGATCAACCACAATGAAGATGATTTATCTCCTGAGACATGGCGAAACGGATATTCAGGAAAAGAAGAAATACTTTATCGGACAGACAGACCTGCCTCTGAGTATAGAAGGCATCCGGCAGGCATATTGTCGGCAGAAAGAATTAGCCGATGTAGTCTTTGACCGGATTTATTGCAGCGATCTCAGGCGTGCTTACGAAACAGCGCAAATCCTTGCCGAGAATCGTCAGACCTTGATTCATACTAATCCCGGATTGAGAGAAATTTGTCTCGGAGAATGGGAGGGACTTTCAATGTCTCAAGTCCGTGCAAGTTTTCCGCATGAGTGGCAGGAACGAGGTGAAAATATGGCTGAATATCGTCCCTCGGGAGGAGAAAGTTTTGCGGATTTGTACGAGCGTGTGATTCCGATATTCGAAGACATTGTTCATGAGTCCGGAGAAAACTGCCTGATTGTGGCTCATGCCGGCGTCAATCGAATGATTCTCTGCCGCATTCTCGAAATGCCTATTGCCAATCTCTTCCGGCTCGTACAGGATTATCTCGGAATGAACATTATTGACTGCAAAGACCGTATTCCGAAACTGATCTCCATGAACATCAGAATTCCCGAGCAATAAACATGGCGGCAATACTGTCTGAAAATAACATTCCTCTGCGCGTAAGCCGACAATACTTCTTGTCTGTTCGGAGCAGTTCTTTTTCCGTGAGAAATAGTATGACTTTTCCGAATATCTCATCGAAATCTGCACTGAATTTCCTGTTAAACAGGTCAATATCAATCCCTTGTGTTTTCCTCAGCCCCAGATAGACAGATTCGATAATACTCTGCTCTCTGCCAAGTATCTCTTTTTCTTCTACGGGCAGACAGCCTGCACGAATATCTCGGATATACTTTTCCACAGAGCGGTAATTCCGGCGGCGC
>DYRK01000220.1:0-7275 GCA_020718785.1 Desulfatirhabdium butyrativorans
ATGATAACAATTCAGTTTTATTAAAAGAATAATCTTAGCTTGATGCATATGGGGCTTCCCCTGACTTACAGCAGGCATTACAACAGCCAGAGCAATGAAAACGGCGCCCTGGGATACGGATGGACCGGAAGCTTTTCCGAGACTGTCCGGCCGGCGGACGGATGATGATGATCCGGAGAGCGGATATAATTTCCCCTCCAGCAAGGAATTGGCAAAACGGCTTGGAGTAAAAGAGAAACATTTTCATAAGGTCATTAAAAAGCAAATCAAAATAGATTTCGGACCTGAAATGAAAAGTATCGGCTCAACCAATCCGGATATTGGCATCAGTCGAAAGGGCAACATACTATTGATGAACCCCAAAACTGGAAAAACGATCAACACCCGCATACCGCTTGATCTCTATAAACCATAGTGTGAAGCACCTGCTGATGAAATTCCCCGCGTTTCTGCTTACGGGAATGACAGTTATGCGAATATCTTTTCACCGTTCCGCAGCACGGAGGCGGGGATTTTTCAGTGCCAGCCGGCAATTATGAATAGAATAATTCAAACGGAGTCTGTAATGATCAAAATCCGGGCATATTGCCTGTTGCAAGGTATGAACTTTTCACCGGCTCTGGCTGAAAGCAGAACCGGACTGTCCCTTGAAAACAAAAACGAAGTCGGAGAGACAGGCAGGTCAGGCAGATACAAAGACAGACCTGTGCCATACGGAAGTGCGGAGCTTACAGCATCAGATACAGATCGGATAATCGGAATATTGGAGAAGCATATCGGAACATTCAGATCATGTCATGCGGAAACTGTCATATTACATTTTGACGTATCGTATGATACACAGTGCAACCTTGAGTTCGGCCCCGAACTGATAAAAAAAATATCGGATCTTCAAATTCCGCTTACTATCTCATGTTATGCTGATAACGAGGAATAACCGGCAAAATGCAGAGTTACGCATAATCATTACATTATTGAGTATGCGGGAAATCTGATCGCCGAGACCGACGGGAGCGGCACGCCGCTGCGGGATTACGTTTATCTCAACGGCGAACGCATCGCCATGAAGGTTTACGGCACGCAGTCCGGGTGGTATTACTTCGTCAACGATCATCTCGGCACGCCGCATAAGATTGTTGATGCTTCGGGCAAAGTTGTGTGGGCGGCGGCATATCTGCCCTTCGGCGGGGCGCAGGTCATCACAGAGACCGTTGCGAACAATCTGAGATTTCCGGGGCAGTATTTTGATGCGGAGACGGGACTGCACTATAACTGGAACCGGTATTATGACCCGAAAACGGGGCGTTACCTCACGCCTGATCCCATTGGTTTGGAAGGCGGAGAGAATCTTTATTCTTACTGTTTCAATAATCCGCCCGGTCTCACCGATCCGGAAGGACTCGAATTCGGCGATTACTGGGATATTGCATCTACGGTGGATTTTTATGAGCAGATCGCCGGTGATCCGTCCCAGAGTTTTGCTGTAAGTATTTCTGCAAAAGCAGGAATTTTTCTCCTGCAGAATTCCGGCAACGTGGCCCGGTACTGCTGCTGTTTTTCTCACCGGATGTGCGGTGCCGGTTATCGCTTTCAGGCTGTTGAGCGCCAGTTTCACGTCGGAACTTCTGCCGGTTTGCAGGAAGAATCGGTGCAGGGCGAAAGATTACCTGTTTGAAAAGCACGCAGAAAAAGGGGATTACTACCGATGCGGCTGCGGTGATCTTTATCTGCTCACCCCGGAAGATGAATTCAGAATTGTTGCTGAAGCAGAAAACGTAACGAAGCCGTATATGCTCCGTTATTGCCCCGAATGTCCCTGGCGGCCCGTTACCTGACCTCCGAACACGGAAAAGTTCAGATGAAGAAAGAAACAGAAAACTGGATTCGGTCCGGGTCTGTTCTGTCCGCCGATCCTTCGGCAAAAATCAGCTGTCCGGTCTGTCGGGGTGCAAACCTGGAAGTTCGGGATGTCAGATACGGTAAGAATCCGGAACTGCTTGAAAGACATCTGGCCTGCCCCAAGTGCGGGGCAAAAAATATTCTGCACATGAAGAGACCTCTTTCCGAATGAGACAGACATGCGGTGCGGGCATGAATATATATCCGCACCGCATGTTTTTCAATGATGCCTTGCGGTACGCACAACGGAACCGAAACATACTCTCCGTGGGCGGCGTGCTGCTGCCGGATGTGCCGGAAGCCGCGAGCCTGCACGGGCGACAAAGAGGCTGTTTATGTTTATGACGGACACGGGAACATCACCTCGGACGGAACCCGCACCTTCGAATATGATCAGAACAACCGCCTTGTCCGTGTGAGCCGGGACGGATCTGTTGTCGGAGAGTATTTCTATGACGGTCAGGGCAGGCGTGTGAAAAAGCTTGCATCCGGCACGGTTACGCTGTATCATTACGATTACGCGGGAAATCTGATCGCCGAGACAGACGGGAACGGCACGCCCCTGCGGGATTACGTTTACCTGAACGGCGAACGCATCGCCGTGAGGATTTACGGTTCACGGGCGGGGTGGTATTATTTCGTCAACGATCATCTCGGCACGCCGCACAGAATCGTGAGCGCATCCGGCGAAATTGTGTGGGCGGCGGCATATCTGCCCTTCGGCGGGGCGCAGGTCATCACAGAGACTGTTGAGAACAATTTCCGCTTTCCCGGGCAGTATTTTGATGCGGAGACGGGGCTGCACTACAACCGGAACCGGTATTATGACCTGAAGACGGGAAGGTATCTTACGCCTGATCCCATCGGGCTCGAGGCGGCGGGTATGCATCCGATGAAAATCGGAAAAAGCCTGAAACGTAAAATCAGTAACTTATAATTATTTACACGGGAGAAATAAAATTGATGGAATCCAAAGAATTTCTCGAAAAACTCGAGGAGAAAAACAGACAGGCACTTGAAGGCGGAGGGGCAGACCGGATCAGAAAACAGCATGAATCCGGCAAACTCACTGCGCGGGAACGGATTGACAAGCTCCTTGACAGCGGAACTTTTGTGGAAGTTGACCGCTTCAAAGCCCACCGCTGTACGGATTTTGACATGGCAGACCAGAAAATTCCGGGTGACGGCGTGGTCACAGGCTACGGAATGGTTCACGGCAGACAGACCTTTGTTTTTGCTCAGGATTTTACCGTATTCGGCGGCTCGCTTTCCCTGTCCCATGCTGAAAAAATCTGTAAAATCATGGAAACGGCAATGAAAGTCGGCGCGCCGGTCATCGGTCTCTGCGACTCCGGCGGCGCAAGGATTCAGGAAGGGGTGATGAGCCTTGCAGGTTACGCGGACATCTTTCTCCGCAACGTCATGGCTTCCGGAGCGGTTCCCCAGATCACGGCAATCATGGGACCGTCCGCGGGGGGCGCGGTATATTCGCCCGCGCTCACAGACTGGATATTCATGGTGGAAGAAACCAGCTATATGTTCATCACCGGTCCCGAAGTTATAAAAGCCGTGACACGCGAAACCGTGACCAAAGAAGCTTTGGGCGGCGCGATGGCACATAATTCGGTCAGCGGCGTGGCGCATTTTTCCGCACCTGACGACCAGGCCTGTCTGGAAAAAATCCGCGAACTGATGACCTTTCTGCCCCAGAACAACATGGATGATCCGCCGGTTCTTGACAGCGGCGACGATCCTCTGCGCCGCGACGAAGGACTCAGAACTGTTGTTCCGGCAGACCCGAACAAACCTTATGATATTCGGGATATTATCCGCTCCAACGCGGATAAGGGCTATTTCTTCGAGGTGCATGAACACTGGGCAAGAAATATTGTGGTGGGATTTGCCAGACTCGACGGCAGATCCGTGGGCATCGTTGCCAACCAGCCTGCGGTAATGGCCGGCTGTCTTGACATCAATGCCTCTGTAAAAGGCGCGAGATTTGTGCGATTCTGCGATGCCTTCAACATTCCGCTGATTATTTACGAGGATGTTCCGGGATTCCTTCCGGGTACTCATCAGGAACACGGCGGCATCATCAAGCACGGCGCGAAGCTCATTTACGCGTTCTGCGAAGCCACGGTTCCCCGTATCACGCTCATCACCCGCAAGGCTTACGGCGGCGCGTACTGCGTCATGAGTTCCAAACATATCCGCGGGGACATCAACATCGCGTATCCCACGGCTGAAATAGCAGTCATGGGCGCGGAAGGCGCGGTCAACATCATTTCCAGGGCTGATATCAAAAAAGCCCAGGATCCGGATGCGGAAAAGAAACGGCTGATTGAGGATTATCGGGAAAAATTCGCCAATCCCTACAAAGCTGCGGAACTGGGATATATTGACGATGTGATTGATCCGGCAGATACCCGGCCCCGGCTTATTCAGGCTCTCAGGATGCTGAAAACCAAAAGGGCTTCCAATCCGCCCAAAAAGCACGGGAATATCCCTTTGTAAAGAGAAGTGAGAAATGAGAAGTGAGAAGCGAGAAATGAAAAATGAGAAATGAGAAAAAGACATAAGCGAAGGGAGAAAGTATGAGTTGGGATCAGGTACTGGAACTTATCAAAAGCATCCTTATCACACAGACAGGGATTCCCCATCTGACCGGCGGTCAGGTGATCATGCTGTGTGTGGGGCTTCTCTTCATGTATCTTGCCGTTGCCAAGGAATATGAGCCGCTGCTGCTGCTTCCCATCGGCTTCGGCATATTCATCGTCAATTTTCCGCTTACGCCGCTGATGGGCTTCAGCGAACAGGGCAACCCCGAACTGATCCGTTTCTTCTACAAGTACGGGGTGGAATGGGAAATTATTCCCTGTGTAATTTTTCTGGGGCTGGGTGCGATGACCGACTTCGGTCCTCTGATTGCGAATCCGAAAACCCTGATTGTGGGCGCAGGCGCGCAGCTCGGGGTTTTTATCACCTATATCGGCACGCTGTTTTTCGGATTCACGCTCAAAGAAGCCGCATCAGTAGGGATCATCGGCGGCGCGGACGGTCCCACTACGATTTATCTGACCGCAAAACTTGCGCCCCATCTGCTTGGCGCGAATGCGCTGGCAGCTTATTCCTATATGGCAATGGTTCCCCTGATTCAGCCGCCCATCATGCGTCTGATGACTACGCCCGAACAGCGGAAAATCAGAATGCAGCAGCTCAGACCTGTGTCCGCGAGAGAAAAAATTCTCTTTCCTCTCATCGGAACTGCCCTGATTGTCCTGCTGATTCCCGCGGTGGCGCCCCTGATGGGCATGTTCATGTTCGGCAATTTCATGCGTGAAAGCGGCGTGGTCAGGCGGCTTTCAGACACGGCTCAGAACGCGCTGATGAATATTGTCACTATTTTTCTCGGGGTTTCCGTAGGCGCGACTATGCAGGCAGAGATATTTCTCAACTGGAAACCGCTCCTGATTTTCGGCTTCGGGCTTGTTGATTTTGTGATCTGCACCTTCGGCGGAATTCTGACTGTCCACATCATGAATTTGTTTCTGAAAGATAAGATGAATCCTCTGATCGGTTCGGCAGGCGTTTCGGCAGTGCCGATGTCTGCCAGAGTCACACATGTGGAAGGTCTCAAGGCTGACCCCGATAACTGGCTTATTATGCACGCGATGGGTCCCAATCTGGCAGGAGTGATCGGTTCCGCGGCTGCCGCGGGGATGTTTATCGCGATGTTCAACTGAAAGGATTGATTATGACAAAAATAAGCAAGATATTCTTCAGCGGATCATATAAGATGCGAATACTTTTTGCCGTTGCGGTATTTGCTGTAATTCCCGGTATTTGTTGGGCGACATTCAGCGAGGATATTGAAAAACCCAAACCCGAATTCAGCCGTGAGGGAGACAAAATCACTGCCAGACTCATTCCTCGTGGAAAAAGCACCAGCGTTCTCATTGACTTCGAGGTATCGGGCGGCAAACTGACAAAAGTAAGCGGTGTGGATTTCGAAACCGCAGCCCGCCCCGAAGTGGATATCAAGAACTTCAAATCCGCGCTGTTTATGGTAGAGGCAGCAGAGATATCTCCTCCGGGCGCAGAAGTCAAAGTGAAAATCTCGTCCAAGTTTTTCAGCAGTTCGACGAAATACTATGTGTTCAATGAGCATATAGAAAAACCCTGGATGATTTCCGAAGCCGAGAACATCAGTCTGCCGGATTTTCTTCAGGACCTGATTGTCACGGTGAAAGACGGCGGACCTTATGATTCGGACGGCGCCGCAGACGGCAAGATCGTTTTTACCGGCGGTCCCAGAGATTCTTTCTGGGGCTATGCCCTGGGTACGCTTTTTATCCGGTTTTTCGGAATTTTCATCGTGCTTGGCGTTCTGATGATCGGAATGATCATATCGGGCAAAATATTCCAGTCTATGGAGAAAAAGAAAGTCAAGCCTGTGGAAAAGCCTAAACCCGCGCCTCCGGTATCCAAGCCGTTGACCGCGGCGAAAAAAGAAGTCAGCCCGGAAATGGCAAGTGCGGTTGCTGTTGCCCTGCATCTGCATTTTTCTTCGCTCAAACGATCCTCTGAGCTTGTACCGCTGTCTCTTCCCAGGATTAACGCATGGACCCAGCACGGACGGCAGCAGATCATGGAAGAACGCTTTCTGACCTTCAACCGGAATAAATAAAGGGTGGGTGAGAGGTGAGAGGTGAGAGGTGAGAGGTGAGAGGATGCCTCTGACCCCTCACCCCTTACCTCTCACCTCTCTTTTCACTTATGAGAGGTTTCTATGAAATACAACATTGCAGTCAAAGACAAAAAATTCAAAATAGAGGTGAAAGAGGTCGCCGACGGCACGGCGAGGGTTACCGTTGACGGAGAACCCTATCAGGTAAAGATTGAAAATTATGCCGAAGTGATGCCGGCGTCTGCGGCTCCCCGGCCTGCCGCGCCGAAACCTGCCCCGATCATATCTATGCTCGCGGCGGCAGCCAAAGCGGTCAAGCCCTCTGTCACATCCGGCGAGGATACGCGTATCATCGCGCCGATTCCGGGCCTTATCATAGATATTAAGGTAAAGGTCGGAGACTCGGTGCAGGCAGGAGCGACGGTTGCAACAATGGAGGCTATGAAGATGGAAAACAACATTGTCAGCAACGTGGCCGGTACGGTAAAGGAAATTCCGATACAAAAAGGCGCGGAAGTGAAAACCGGCGATGTGATCATGGTTATCGGATAAGGCTGTTTTTTTCCTTTGGAAAATCGAGACTTCCCAAGTTTTGAAAACTTCGGAAGTCTCATCTGCCCGTTTTTTCACTCCGGAACGACTTCTGTTCCGAATAAAACATATCTCATCGAAAATGCTGACCCGTCACA
>DYRK01000220.1:7375-9028 GCA_020718785.1 Desulfatirhabdium butyrativorans
TCAGAAACAAGGTAACCTGTCCATCGGCGGAAGTACATGGCTGCTCCCTGATAAAAGCTTTCTTGATGTGATTGTCAGTGATGAACCTTGGATAAAAGAAGCTATAAGATATTCCCGGACAGCCGCTGATGATCTGCCTTATATTGACTTGCCCTATCTGATCCTTATGAAACTTCATTCGGGCCGTGTTCAGGATTTGGCTGATATCAGCCGGATGCTCGGAAGCGCAGATGAATACAGTATCGGGAAAGTCCGGATGATCATCGCCGAATATCTCCCGGATGACAGAGAAGATTTGGAAAGCCTGATTCTGCTTGGAAAACTCGAGACAAAAGCATCCCGTTCAAGCGACGATTGATGAATGAAAAAAAGAGGCAATGTCTTTGAAATTCCTGATCGTTCACGAAAGCATTATCATAAGAAATATTATTCGGAAATATATTGCCGCCGACTACGGCCAAGCAGCGGTTGATCTCTGCATTTCATCCGAAAAGGCTCTGCCTCTGCTGAAAACAGAAAAATACGACGCGGTTCTGTCCGGCATGGAAATGTCCGGTATGGACGGCTTCGATCTCTTTGCTTATATGCAAACGTCGGCTGTCAACTGTGAGACGCCCATGATTATTATGACTTCGGCAGATATGGACGAGCAGCGCAAACGGCTCAATGAACAGTATAATCAATATATTCTGCCCATTCCCTGCAATTTTGCTCAGTTCAGAACGCTGATGTATGAGGTTTTTCATCCGGAAATATCGGACACGCGGCGCAATATTCCGAAACCCGGAGCCCTGATCCGGGCGGATCATCATATCATTCCGGCAGATATTATCCGTATCGCGGAAAACAGCCTGGTCTGCGAACCCGCGTGCGGGGACTGTCCGAATTGTCTCACAAAAGCCTCTGAAATCACCGTGGGATTTTCAGCAGATTACGGCAGATCCGGTATGATTCATCTCACAGGAGATTTGCCGGAGCAGATCGCCGCGTTTGAGATCGCCGATGAATTTTCAGAGCAGAAACGGCTCAGAATCATCTGGAAAGTCAGATGGAAACATATCGAACTGACCCGGGCGGTCCATAAACCGGTGAAAATATCTCTGACAAAGGACAGTGAATTTTGTCTTGATGAAAAAACAGAAAATATTTCTCTTGCAAAAGAAAATGAAAATCTTAAAATAGCTACAGAGGCGCTGAGGGCTGAGAAAGACGATCTGCTGCATGAAATTGCAGAACTCAGAAAAAGGCTTTCCGAACTCGGGAAAACCGCTTCGGAGACAGTGATAAACAGAATTCCCTTGAATGCACTGATAAGTGAAGTTGCCCGGCGTTCAGATGACCCTGCGAAAATATCCATGTTCAGACAGATCATTGATGAAAATGTCAGATTGAGAGAAAGCGAATCGTAGGGGCATGTCGGCGACATGCCCGTATTCGAAATTCGATACGCAATGTTATCGGAGATTCAATAAGCATTTTTAACGGAACCGTAGGGGCATGTCGGCGACATGCCCGTATTCGAAATTCAATACCGTATTTGAAATTCGATACCGTATTTGAAATTCGATACGCAATGTTATCGGAGATTCAATAAGCATTTTTAACGGAACCGTAGGGGCATGTCGGCGACATGCCCGTATTCGAAATTCGATA
>DYRK01000936.1 GCA_020718785.1 Desulfatirhabdium butyrativorans
TTCTTTACTGTAAACAAAAATTTATTTAGTTGTACTAATTTTCAAACACCTTCTATTTCAGAATCTTATCCTTCACATTCATATAAGTCTTGTAGCCTCCGCTCAGATTCAACGCACGGAATCCGTTCTGAAGCAGAATACGATATCCCAGATATCCCCTGAAACCCACGGCACAGAACAGGATATATATTTTCTCTTTATCGAGTTTCGGCAGTTCTTTACGCAGTTTGTGAAGCGGAATATGCAGAGCGTCTTCTATAGTGCCGGATTCATCCAATTCGATCTTATTCCGCAGATCAATCAGAATATACCGCTTCCGATCAAGTTCTCCGAGTTCATTCCAATTGACAGTTTCCATATCGGACTTGAGAATATTTGCCGCAACAAATCCTGCAATGTTCACCGGGTCTTTTGCGGATCCGTAAGGCGGCGCATAAGCCAGTTCGAGTTCTTCAAGATCATAAACCGTCATAGCTCCCCTGATAGCTGTTGCCAGCACATCAATCCGTTTATCCACGCCGTCTTCTCCGACAATCTGCGCGCCGAGAATTTTGCCGGTTCCCGGAGAGAAAATCAGCTTGACCGCCATCATCCCCGCTCCCGGATAATATGACGCATGGGAGTCGGAGTGCGTATAACTGACACGATAGGGGATATTATTCTGCTTCAATGTCTTCTCATTTGCTCCTGTAGAGGCAACCGTGAGATCAAAGACCTTGACTACTCCTGTGCCGAGCGTTCCTGCAAACAGCGATTTCCGTCCCAGCGCATTGTCTGCGGCAATGCGTCCCTGTTTGTTTGCAGTACCTGCCAGCGCGGTCATAACCGGCAGTCCGGTAACAATATCTCTTACTTCTACGGCATCGCCGACCGCATAGATATTCGGGTCAGAGGTCCGCATCGTGGCATCAACTTTTATGCTTCCGCGTGCGCTGATGTCAAGACCTGCTTCTTTGGCAAGCTTATTCTCAGGCCGGATTCCCACAGAAAGAATCGCCATATCGCATTCGATTTCCTTTCCTTTCTGCGTTGAGACAATAAGCTGACCCTGTTTTTCGGAAAAAGCCTTTACTCCGTCTCCCAGTTCGCAGATTACTCCTTTTGCCTGAAGATGGGCATGGACAATGGCTGCCATTTCAAAATCTATAGGCGGCATAACCTGATCGAGCATCTCTACAACGGTTGTTTTTATGCCTCGGTGAACAAGATTTTCCGCCATTTCAAGCCCGATAAAACCGCCGCCTATTACTACAGCCGAAGCGGGTTTACGGCTATCGGTGAAAGCCTTGATCCGATCCGAGTCAGGAATATTCCTGAGAGTGAATATTTTCTCAGATTCAATGCCCGGAAGCGGCGGGCGGATGGGTTCCGCGCCGGGAGATAGAATAATCTTGTCGTAGCTTTCCCTGTAAGTCTTTCCTGTTTTAAGATTTTTTATCTCAATCTGCCGATTCTTCCGGTCAATGGCAATGACTTCCGAAAAAGTTCGGATGTCAATATTATATCTCATTTTAAATTCCGCTGGCGTTGTCACCAGAAGGTCATTGCGTTCCTTGATAACTTCTCCGATATAATAAGGAAGTCCGCAGTTGGCAAATGAGATATGCTCGCCCCGCTCAAAAAGAATAATTTCCGCATGTTCATCTATCCGCCGCGCTCTGGCCGCAGCCGTAGCTCCTCCGGCAACTCCTCCGATAATCAGCAATTTCGTCTGCACGTTTTTTAGCTCCTTTCTCACTTCTCGTTAAAACATAAGTTCATCGGGCCATTCCCGATCATGCCCGTCCATGAGTCCTTTTCTGCACGAGTCAATCAACAGCCGCCCGTCCCGGAATA
>DYRK01000937.1 GCA_020718785.1 Desulfatirhabdium butyrativorans
AACTTGCGACCTATAAACCTTAAAACAGCGGAAAATCGGAGTGTCCGCGAAAACTCCCGTTTTTTCACTTCTGATAAATTCAGGTACTTTGCTATAGATAGCAAGTTGGGTTAAACTTGCAGACATTGCGGGTTTCACCCGCCCTGCTAATCCTGCCGGTAATTCGGTGCTTCTTTGGTGATGATCACATCATGGACATGGCTTTCACGCAGTCCCGCGGCACTGATTTTCACGAATCGTGCTTTTTCCCTGAGTTCCTCGATGGTCCGGCATCCCAGATATCCCATGCCGGATTTCAGACCGCCCACGAGTTGAAACAGAATATCAGCCAACGGTCCCCGGTTCGGAACTCTTCCCACTATGCCTTCGGGAACCATTTTGTTTTCTTCGGGTTCCTGTCCCTGATAATACCGGTCTTTGCTGCCTTCTTTCATGGCTTCTAAAGAGCCCATGCCCCGATAGACCTTGTAGCTGCGTCCCTGAAAAAAGATGCGTTCCCCGGGGCTTTCTTCCGCGGCGGCAAAAAGTCCGCCGAGCATTACCGAATGCGCGCCAGCGGCAAGGGCTTTTGTTATATCGCCTGAGAATTTGATTCCGCCGTCCGCGATCAAGGGAACTCCGGTTTTGGCAGATGCCGATTTGCAGTTCATGATGGCAGATATCTGGGGAACCCCGACTCCGGCAACAATACGCGTGGTACAGATAGACCCCGGACCGATGCCGATCTTCACGGCATCCGCGCCGGCTTTGATCAGGTCTTCCGCGCCTTTTGACGTTCCCACATTCCCGGCAACCACTTCGATATCCTTGAAAGTGCTTTTGAGCCGCATGACCGCCCCGATCACATTTTTCGAATGCCCGTGCGAGGTGTCAATCAGTATGACATCAGCGCCGGCTTTCAGAAGGGCTTCTGCCCGGGCTTCCATATCCGGTCCCACGCCCACAGCCGCGCCGGTTCGGAGTCTGCCCCTGGCGTCTTTGCAGGCATTCGGATATTTCTTTATTTTTTCAATATCTTTTATGGTGATGAGACCGGTAAGTTTTCCGTCTTTGTCCACAACCAGCAGCTTTTCGATCCTGTTTTTATGGAGCATTTTTTTGGACTCTTCCAGAGCTATTCCCTCGGGAACAGTCACAAGATTTTTGCTGGTCATGACCTCGGAAACTTTCCTGTCCAGATCGGTTTCAAAGCGGAGATCACGGTTGGTGACAATCCCGACCAGCCGCTCCCCCTCGGTGACAGGAAGCCCGGAAATCCGGTATTGTTCCATCAGAGACAGCACTTCACGGACCGCCTGATTCGGATTGACCGTGATCGGATCGACAATCATGCCGCTCTCGGATTTCTTGACCTTGTCCACTTCTGTAACCTGATCCGCGATACTCATGTTGCGATGGATGAACCCGATTCCCCCTGACCGAGCCATGCTGATGGAAATGCGGGACTCTGTCACCGTATCCATTGCCGCGCTGACAACCGGAATGTTTAACATCAGGTTTTTTGTAAGCTGGGTACAGGTATTGACATCTTTGGGCAATACATCGGAATAATTCGGTAAAAGCAAAACATCATCGAAAGAGAAAGCCTCTTCGGGCGGTATCTTCATCATGGTACGGATTCCTTATTGTTCTCAGCCCGAATAATCCGCAAATCCCCGCTTTACGCTCCGGAGTGCTGAAATGAAATTTTAGCACTCCGGAGCGGCAAAAGACGGGCGACTATTCCGAATCATTCGGGCCGGCAGTGTTTTAAATAAAAATATTTTCAGTAAATTCCTGATTTTTTCTCGTTCCCAAGCCCCTGCTTGGGAACGCACTTGCCGGGGAAGCCCCG
>DYRK01000221.1 GCA_020718785.1 Desulfatirhabdium butyrativorans
GTTTGACAGATTCAATTATATTTCACATATCGAGAGGCAATTACTTATTGCTTACCGATGATTTTCGTTTGTCCCAATATATTCAGTCGCTGAAAGGCGATGTGATTAATTTCAATCATATAAGAGTATTGAATTGGAGCAGCAAAAGTTTCAGTAAATAGGGCGGGCATGAAATGTCCGCCTCTGCCCCCAATAGGACAACCCATGACGAAAGAACAAATTGCAATTTCAGGCAGACAGGATGGGAACCGTCTCGAATCACGGGTTCTGGAGGAAAAAATTCAGGATGCGGTCGAGCAGGGATACAGATATTTGGAAATCAGAGCCTTCGGTCAGCACGGAATCGGCGGAAGGCTCTGGAAAGCCGGGTCCGGCGCCGTTCATGTCAAAATAGAGGGACATTCGGGTCAGCGCACAGGATCGCTCGGCTTTCCCAACACCTTCATTGACATCGGCGGACCGGCTTCCGATGATGTGGGCTGGCTGAACGCGGGCGCAGAAATTGTGGTCAGGGGAAATGCCGCCAACGGCGCCGGAAATGCCATGGCACAGGGAAAAATTTATGTGCGCGGAAACATCGGTGCCCGGGGCATGACCATGACCAAACACAATCCCCGCTTTGCGCCGCCGGAATTGTGGGTGCTGGGATCGGCAGGAGATTATTTCGGAGAATTCATGGCCGGCGGCATTGCCGTTATCTGCGGATTCAAGCCTCAGAATCCCGACAATGTGCTGGGCTATCGCCCGTTGGTGGGCATGGTCGGCGGAAAAGTCTTTTTCCGGGGGCGTCACACGGGTTTCAGTCAGGCCGACGCCAAAGAAGTTCCTGTCAGCGACGGGGAATGGCAATGGCTCACAGACAATCTCGGCGTTTTTCTTGAACGTATCGGGCGTCCTGAACTTTTCGGCAGGCTTTCTCTCAGAGAAGAATGGCAGATGCTCGCAGCCCGCTCCCCTCAGGAAAAAATGTCCCGCAAGTTCCGCTCCATGTCTTCTTTTCATAAAGACGTATGGGATAAGGAATTAGGCAGAGGCGGACTGATCGGAGACCTCAGCGATCTTGCCAGAAGCCAGATTCCGGTCATTGCATCGGGAGATATGCGCCGATTTGTGCCGGTATGGGAAAATCGGAAATATATGGCTCCCTGTCAGGCAACCTGTCCTACGGGTATCCCGGTTCATGAGCGATGGCGTCTGGTACGCGAAGGCAGGATGGATGAGGCAGTCAATCTGGCATTGGCTTATACTCCTTTTCCGGCTGCGGTCTGCGGATATCTCTGCCCAAATCTCTGTATGCAGGCCTGTACCCGGCAGTCATCGGCTATGACTCCGGTTGATATCAGTCAATTGGGAAAAGCCAGCATTGCTGCCGGAATTCCCGCTCTTCCCCCGGAAAGCGGCAAACGGGTCGCAGTGATCGGAGGCGGGCCCGCAGGAATTTCAGCAGCATGGCAACTGCGTCAGAACGGGCATGAGGCAATTATCTATGATATGGCAGAAAAGCTGGGCGGAAAAATGGCTTCGGTGATTCCGGAAAGCCGTATTCCGGCAGATGTGCTGAACACGGAATTGGAAAGGGTCCGCAAGGTCATTCCCCATGTTCATCTTCGGCAGCGTCTTGAACGCAAAGACATGGAGCAACTGAGGGAAGATTTTGACTTTGTAGTAATTGCTGCCGGAGCGCAGAAACCCAGAACTCTGCCTATTCCCGGAAAGGAAAGGATGATTACCGCGCTGGATTTTCTCTTACAGGCAAAATCCGGCAATATCAGTCCCGGAAAACGGGTCATTATTATCGGTGCAGGAAATGTGGGCTGCGATGTGGCTACAGAAGCCCATCGGCTCGGAGCCGAAGATATTACGCTGTTGGATATTCAGGAGCCGCTTTCTTTCGGAAAAGAACGGGAAGCCGCTGAATCAATCGGTGCGAAATTCCGCTGGCCCGTGGCGACCAAAGAGATTACTCCGGAAGGAGTAATACTCGATACCGGAGAAGTCATTCCCGCGGATACTGTGGTGATTTCCATAGGAGATGCGCCGGATATTGATTTTCTCCCGGAAAGTGTAAAGACCGAACGCGGATTCATAACCGTCAACAAATATGGTCAGACCGCCGATACTAAAATCTTTGCCATCGGCGATGCAGTGAAACCGGGGCTTATCACCGATGCTATCGGCGCGGGACGCAAAGCGGCAAAAGTCATTTCAGACATCTTTAAAAACGGCTGTCCTTCTGACGAAGCTTCCTGTCATATCATTGACCGGAGGCGAGTCACTTTAGAGTATTTCGATCCCCGCATAACGGAATTTCAGGATATCGCACATTGCGGTTCTCAATGTTCCTCCTGCGGAACATGCCGAGATTGCAGCGTATGTGTGACCGTATGTCCGCGCTCTGCCATCCGCCGTCAGGAGACAGCTTTCGGCTATGAATATGTTGCTGACGGGGATCGGTGCATCGGATGCGGATTCTGCGCGCAGGCATGTCCATGCGGGGTATGGAATCTTACGGAAAACAAACCGATAGGCTAAAAAGAACCGTACCGGGGTACGGTTCTCCCGGGAATCTTACGGAAAACAAAGCGATAGCCGCGTGGGTTGGGTTTCGTACCTCAACCCAACCTGCAACTCTTTATGCACGATGAAAGCAAACGAGATGTCTTTTAAAGAAAATCTGCTGAAAAAAATCCGGATTGATGAAACAGCAAAAAAAGTCAAAGACTCTGTCGGACATCCCGACAGTCGCCGGATTGACAAAAGTCTCATGCGCGGTCTGCTGGAAATGGGACAGCGCATCTACAGAAAAGAACGGGACCTCGATCTTTATGTGAGCGGATCGCCGGATACGGGTGAAGGAGATATTCTGGTATTGGACAATGATCTGACCATATATAAAACCTCTGCCGAAGATGTGGCTTTGCGGAAAAGCCCGACGGTCAAAGAAATGGTCAACATTCGGAATATTATCAGAATTCTGAATGACTCGGATGTGGTTATCAGCAAAAAAGAAGCTTCGGTAGAGACGGTCCGAAAAGAATGTATCAATCTTCTGGACCTTTCTTTTGACGAATCCGATATCGAGATTATCGCAAAAGACGGTCTTGCCTCATTGGAAAGTGCTTACACAGACGGCGTTATCGAGGCACTTTCTCTTTTCGGGGAACTGCTCGGATATGTCGACTCCCCTAAAGCTTTGCAGATCAGCCGGCATCATATTATCGGCAGACTGACTGAGAAACAAAAAGGTGAGACCCTGTTCGGTCCGACAGTATTGTACAGCCTGATTCACAATACGCTGAGGCTTGTCGAAGATGAGATAAACTATTCGGACAAGGAGAAGATAGTCTTTGTTCAGCAGGTTGCTGCCGGCAAAGTCAAGGCTTCGAAAGAAGGTGCAGATGTTTTTGACTATCTCAGAGAAGCAGTCCGGTGATCAGCACAATTTCTTTTTTCCATCCGGACGCTTTTTGCTTTTTATTCCGGATGTCAAAGATATAATTGTTTTTTACGGCCGCGACAATTTTTTCAAATCCGAGGGAAGTATAAACAATTTTTTTAACGGGGGACCGCATGAAAAAAAATTTTACTTTTTGGCTGTCATTGACAGTATGTCTGCTTTTGCTTCCGGTATCCGGATACAGCATCACCGGAGATATGAACGGCGACAATGCAGCGGATGTCCGTGATATTGTGATCTCGCTTCAGGTCTGCGCGGGCATGTCTGTGCCTTCGCTCGTTTACAATGCAGCAAATGACGTGGGCGGAGATTTCAGAATCGGTCTGGAAGAAGCTGTTTACACTTTGAAAGCCACTGCCAAAACCGGCGATCAGCCTTTCTCCACAGGAAACCAAAGTTTTACTCTTGCAGCCGGCGAAGCCGCAGATCCGCTCTCCGGTTTTCGAGGCGCGACGCCTATGAACAATCTTTTGCCTGCAAGCGCGGATTATACCGCAAGTATGCCGGATCCCAAAAATCAGGGATATACGGGTTCCTGCACTGCCTGGGCTACTGCCTATTATTACAAGACATACCATGAAGTTACAGAAGAACATTGGGATAAAAATCAGAATGCCTTCAGCCCCATGTATCTCTTTGCCATGCAATGCAGAAATTATGAGCAACCATGGGATTTTATAGCGGCATGGGAAGTTCTGAACCGCTACGGATGCAGCAAATGGTCGAGCCTGCCGTTTACTGATCTGGAAACTGCGGACAGTGACTCGCGTGAGAAACAGGAATTCAGCAATGTGGCGATTTCCGAGGCCGCACACACAGAGGCAAAATCCTATCGCTGCGGCGAAATGAGCCGTCTGTATAATCTCAATGAAGTGAAACGGGCATTGACCGAGGGTCCTGTTCTTTTGGGAATCAATAACTACTCTGATGAAGTCATGTATTCGAATTGGAAGCCCTCTTCCGAAACCAATCATCTGAGCTATGACTCATCAAATTCTGACGCGGGTCATGCCATTTTGTGTATCGGTTACGATGATTCCAAATTCGGCTCCGGCGCGCTGAAATTCATCAACAGTTGGGGACAGGACTGGGCAATAGAGGGCTGTTCATGGATCAAGTATTCGGATTACGACAATATCGTCATGTTTGCCATGAAGGTCAAAGATATTCCCAACCCTCAGAATGAGAAGCCGGAAGAAATAAAAACCCGGCCTCCTGCCCCGACAGACGTATCTGCCACTGACAAAGAAGGTCCTTATGTGGATATTACCTGGACCAAAGTCACAGCAGCCCAATATTACCGGGTATTCAGAGCGGAAGTAAGCGATTCGAAAACTTACGGAGAAATCGGCACTGTTTATACAAACAGCTACAGAGACAATCCGGAGCCGGGCATCGAGTTTTACTACTCTGTAGTTTCGGTCAATGACATCGGCGAGTCGGATCATTTGGCTTCGGATACGGATGCAAAAGATTATGCCGATAAAGGATCGGCAAAAGGCAGTACACTGAAAAAGCCCAAGCTGGCCTGGGTCTCCAATGATGAGACAAACGTAAGTTCTCATTTTGCAGTTTCAGACAGGGATGCTGCGGCAAAGTCTATGGAAGTGCTTGTTTCAATGAATTCCGAAGGTCCCTGGAATTCTTTCGGATGGATTCTTCCGGCAGACACCTTTGACATTACTTGGGGCGAAGATTCGGAATATGTGGGAAAACAGCCTTTTGTGAAAATTTCGGTGAGCAATGAAAGCAGTCAGAGCGAAACTTCCGCTCCCACTCAAGTCGGGACGCCGATTGCTGCGGCTTCGAGCAGCGTCGCGGTTATTCAGACGATTAGCGCATCGGTCTTTGAATCATCTGATTGCTGGTGGCCGGGAGCGTGTAAAGCAATCAGGCTGTCATGGACAACCGACGCAGGCAAAGCCGATTTCTTCGAGATATGGCGGTATCGGGCATCGGAAGATGTGGGGAATGACTGGATATTGATAGGCTATGCAGATTCTCAGGAACGGGAATTTTCAGACGGTGCGGCTCTGCCTGCGGTTTCCTACTATTACGCGGTAGCTGCCGTGTATCAGGGAACTTACAGCGAATTCAAAATTACCGATGAGCCGGTCAGCATCGAGGTCAGCGAGGCAAATTTACATCTCTATGAAGTCAACTATGAGTCAGGGCGGTTAAGCAATCCGGTCAGTTTCGATCTGACCGTGTGGAATGACGGCGGAACCACGATTCATGACTACTCGATTTCCATAACTGCTTATGACTGGAATGACGGTAAAACATATCTGGTCTTTGATACTTTCAGCGCATCGGCTGTCGCAAATTCAGGACAATTGCCGCTGAGTCCGGGGGGCGAGCATACCTTGTCGTTCACCATGAATATTCCCGGAGAGTATGCCGACGGTCATTATTATTCATGGATTGTCGAAATTGATGCCGATAACAGCATTGCCGAACTCTATGAAGAAGACAACAGCATTCAATGCGCCGAAGGCTGGTGGACGGAACCTGAAAACCTGAACCCGGACAGACCGAATCTTTATATCGCTGATCTGAACTATGACTACGGTGAACTGATCAACCCCGTCACTCTTGACATCACGGTGAAGAATAACGGCGGTTCGGCAGTTGATGATTATTCGATTTACATATCCGCCTTTGATTGGTACGACGGCGAGGAATATGAAATATTCGGGATGTTCAATGCCTCGGACATTGCCAAGCCGGGTCAACTGCCTTTGGCTGCGGGTGCCGCACATACTTTGTCATTCTCCGGTGATATTCCGGAAGCATATAGTGACGGTCATTTTTATGTATGGGAAATTGATCTCGATCACTATAAAGAAATTGAAGAACTGTATGAAGATGACAACTTCTTCATGGCAGATTTTCCGTGGTGGATGGGATACGGGGGATTCAGACAGAGCTTTCCTCCGAAAGCTCTCAAAATCACGGAGCATTCCTTGAGAAAAGAAAAGTCTTCCGATTCTATGACCAGTTCGAGGCCCTTCAGCAAGAAGCGTATTCAGAAAGGCACGTTCAAAAGAAGCGATAAGCCTTATACCGGCCCGATTCGCTTCAGAAAACCGCCGTTCTGCATTGATCACGGAGAGTAGGATCGGGAATCAGGGTCAGCGGTGAATGAACCTCTTACCTCTTACCACTGACCCCTGACCTCTGACCGCTGACCTCGCTTTCACATCGTTGACTTGAAAAACTGATCCAGCCCTTTGATGGTAGGCTCCTGAACTTTTCTGGGCTGGGAAGCCAAAGCCGGCTTGAACTGTCCTGAACTGACAGCAATCTCTTCAGAAGGGAATTCATCTTCCTCTGCCGGAGGTCTCGCGCGCAACGGCTCGGTTCCCTGCTTATAACATTCGGAATTGACAAAAATAATTCCCTCGGGAACATCAAAATCCCTGACCGGCCTGTCCGCGAGTATTTCCTGCATGAAATCCAGCCAGACAGGACTCGCGGCACGGGAACCGGTTTCTTTTTCCCCAAGAGAGCGTTCCTGATCGAATCCCACCCATGTGCCGGTGATATAATCCGGAGTATAGCCGATAAACCAGGCATCGCGGAGATCGCTTGAAGTTCCGGTTTTGCCGGCAACGGGCCGGTTCAGTGCCGACACATTGCGCGCAGTCCCTTTTCTGACAACATCCTGAAGCAGATCGGTCATAATATAAGCCGTATTTTTTTCAATGACCCTCCGGGTTTCGATTTTCATTTCCTGAATATCGCTTCCGTTCCGGTCAAGGATTTTTGTTATAAAAACCGGATGGACAAGTCTGCCGAGATTCGCAAACACCGAATATGCAGTGGTAAGTTCAAGCAGGGACAGACCCGAAGGACCCAGAGCCAATGAAAGCCCCTTGTCCAGATCGGACATGATGCCGAGCTTCCGGGCATAGCTTATCGCGTAATCAATGCCTATATTATCCAATGTCCTGACTGCCGGAACATTGCGCGACGCTGCAAGTGCCTTGCGGAGAGGAATGGGACCGCAGAATTTTTTATCGTAATTGGCAGGACTCCATGATGTCCGGGTTTCTTTGTTCCAATACGTGACATCGCTGTCCGCGATAATTGTGGAAGGCGTATATCCCCTGTCAATTGCCGCGGCATAGATAATCGCTTTGAATGCCGACCCGGGCTGCCGTTTTGACTGTGTCACCCGGTTGAGCTGGCTTTTCCTGAAATCCCGTCCCCCGACCATGGCTTTCACATGACCGGTTCCAGTCTCGATACATATCAGCGCGGCTTCGGGTTTCAACGGACCGCTGTATTTCTGACGCTCTTCAAGCGATCTCAGTCCCTGTTCCACAGTTTTCAGGGCGGTTTTCTGCATCTCGATATTGACCGTGGTGTAAATCTGAAG
Source organism: Desulfatirhabdium butyrativorans (assembly GCA_020718785.1). Taxonomy (GTDB): domain Bacteria; phylum Desulfobacterota; class Desulfobacteria; order Desulfobacterales; family DYRK01; genus DYRK01. The sequence continues at coordinate 7,842 of DYRK01000221.1, forward strand.
TCCCCCTTCATATAAGAGATCGGCGCCGAACTTTTCTTCGACATAACGACGGACATGCTCTGCAAAATAAGGAACCACCTCGCGGTACCAGTTTTTCCGCTCTTTGTTTATTTCAATCTTTGTATTCAGGGCTTCCGCTGCCTGCCGTGCGGTAATATACCCTTTTGTAATCATACGGTCCAGCACATATTTCCGGCGTACTTCAGCCTTTTCCGGGTAACGGTTCGGAGCATACTCGCTGGGGGCTTTGGGCAGACCCGCGAGCATGGCGCATTCTGCAAGGTTCAGATCTTTTGCGGATTTTCCGAAATAAATTTCAGACGCGGCTTCCACGCCGTAAGCACCGCTTCCCATATATATCTGATTCAGATACAGCGAGAGAATTTCCTCTTTGGTAAACCGCTTTTCAATACGGTAGGCAAGTATTGCCTCTTTGAGCTTGCGCCTGTAACTTCTTTCATATTTTGACAAAAAGGGTTTGACAACCTGCTGGGTGATGGTGCTTCCCCCCTGCACAACTGCCCCGGATTCGATATTTTTGAGAAAGGCTCTGACAATACCGAAATAGTCAACTCCTTTATGGTTGAAAAATCTCGAATCTTCCGCGGCGAGAAAAGCCTCAGCCAATTTTTTCGGCACCTGGGAAAGCGGAATCACAATCCGCCGTTCCCTGTAAAATTCGGCGATTTTTCTGCCGTCATCCGAATACACGGTGGTCACCAGAGGAGGCCGGTAATCTGTCACAGAGGAAATTTCAGGGAGATCCTCTCTGATATGCATATAAACAGCCGCAGCAGCCAGCAGGCCGGCGACAATGACAAAGACAAGCGTCAGCACAGACCATTGGATAATTTTGAGTAATTTCAGCATGATGTTCACACCAGACAGCATCGGTAAGGGCAAAATCCGATTTTGCCCCGCAGACATTTTTTTTTCAGGCATCTTTCGGTTCGCAGCCGCTGTTTTGAGTATCAATGAAAGATGCTTTTATTTTCAGAAGTTTGCAATGTATCCTATACATTGGGGATATTATAGTACATTTTATACGTTTTGGCAATGTTTTATTTTGGAAAATCTGCAACTGTATTTATAATATTCATGTCCGCTTCCCGCGGTTTTCAGAAAGAACATTTGACAGCGGAGA
>DYRK01000938.1 GCA_020718785.1 Desulfatirhabdium butyrativorans
TTAAACTTTTTTTAAATTTTTTTCAACTTTTATTTTTTACTGCGTAAGGTGAGTTCCATAACAATAACAGCAATCAGACGCCCGGGATTTTTCCTTTCATCTTTTTTCGCAATCATAACCTACGATTCGGAAAACAGATGATAAAAAGTCCCGGCACTGATAGCAATGAAAGGATTTATTTTTATGCCGGATACATGTGTAATACTGAGGCGTGTTTATCTTTCAGATAAAAATCAGTCCGTAAGAAAGACACGCCATTATCTGGGGAACAAAGTTCTATCAGATTTTGCAGAACTTCAGATTGTGCAATTTCATGATGACTCAGGGTATTATCTTTTCTATTGCGATGAAAAAGGAGTTGAAATAACGGATACCTATCATGATTCAATAGAAAAAGCACTTGCTCAGGCGGAGTGGGAGTTCGGTCTTCGTCCTGAGGAGTGGATTGTTGTTTGTGACCCGTGAGAATCATAACTCAACAAATTTTAACTAACAATACCTGTGGCAGGGGATAATACGTCTGCTGGCTGTGTATGACGGCAGCGACAGTCTGCTCATGCGCTTTGAGTATGCGGATGCAAGAATGCCGTTTGCCATGACGATGGGCGGGGCGGTTTTTTATCTTGCCTACGATCAGGTGGGTTCGCTCAGGGTTGTCGCGGATGCTTCAGGGAATGTTGTAAAGCAGATTGATTACGATTCTTTCGGAAACATCATCACCGAAACGAATCCGGGCATGAAGATTCCCTTCGGATTTGCGGGCGGATTGCATGACCGTGATACCGGGCTGGTAAGATTCGGCTACCGTGATTATGACCCGGATACCGGACGGTGGACAGCCAAAGACCCGATACTGTTTGCGGGCGGGGATACTGATCTGTACGGGTATTGCCTGAATGACCCGGTGAACTGGATTGACTCATTAGGGCTGAGTGAGAGTGACGTTTGGAGAATTTATAAGATATTCAGGAAAACTGTGGATAAATGGACCGAAGAGGAAAAACGTCATTATAACCCGGAAATAAACAACATTCTCAGGTCTCTCCATATGTTCTCCTGCGGACTGATAGGTGAACCCTACGGAGGTTGCGGTGATCAATGGGAAGAAATGACGGAGATACTTAAAAATTGTTCATATGATGACAAATGGTCTTTTGAGTGGGAAGGAATACGGACATTATTCTTCCTGCATCAGCGCGGAGTGGCGAGTTCGGACAATCCTTCGGATCCTACGATAATTTATGATCCGTGGAAGGATACATTTATCATAATCTATCCGTAGGTACATCAGGTTCCCCCCTCTTTACGGTTCGGAGCAGATATGACACACGGACGGTATCCGTGCACATTGATTTGCACGGATACCGTTTTTCAGTGTCAACTGTTTCCCTATGTCGCTATATTTTACGACTGATAAGCAGAAATGAAAAAGGAGTTTACCGACTGATGGCTTCCAAATTTTTAAAATATTTTTTTGTCGTGAACATATTCGGACTGACAGCCGCATGCGTCTTTCTGTCTTACCTGCTGATTGCCGTTCCTTCCATGCTGGTTCCCTATGATGACGGAAGTTATAAAAGTGCTGAGTGCAGCGCGAGTTTTGATGAACTGAAAGTATTGTCCCGAAGGCTGGCGAACTGGGTAAGATTCTCCAAGGATTGTATCATCACACTGTCTCAGGTTGTTTTTTGGTTTTTGTCATCAGCAATCATAGTGTTTGCCGTCAATCTCACCTTCATTCATAAAATGAAAAAACACCTGTCAGCCGAAGATATTCCCTTACTTAAAAGATTTTAGTTGACTTTTTTATCAAAAAATAATATAAA
>DYRK01000222.1 GCA_020718785.1 Desulfatirhabdium butyrativorans
AGCATATAAACTCCATCAATCCGGATAAAAATCGCCGTCTGAAATTTCGGCGATAGAATATTCGCAGTCTTCGGGAAATACGGATTCATCAATATCAGTCTCACCGGCAGCAGATAGTACCGCTATCTCATAAGCATCTGATATATTTTCTTCAATATGATACTTGAGACTGGGGCTGTCTTTCAGAAGTAAATGAATTCTCTTACGCTGCTCTTTGATCGTGCGTTTCCAGCTTTTTGACCGCTTCTGAGGCTGATATTTCCATTTCAGCAAATGCGCCAGCAATACGGCAAAACGATTAATCAACTGACGTTTGTCACTTCTTGCCATCCCTTCGAGTTCCTCGGCAATGTTTTCAATATCTGCTTCTGAGAACCTGCCTTCCCGAATCAATTTTGCACTGTTGATCAGCCACGCGTAGAAATCCTGCTCATACTGCGGATTCTCTGCAAGATGATCGCCGGCTCTCAAATCCATGACAATGACCTCCTCTTGCTGCAAATACACGCTAAACCCTCAACGTGCCGATAATATCTCTCACGCTGCCGATTTTTTTGTCTGTCAGAAATGTCTCAATCCCTTCGATAATTTCTATTGTGCATCGGGGATTGACAAAATTGGCTGTGCCGACCTGAACTGCCGAGGCTCCCGCAATGAGAAATTCCAAAGCATCGCTTGCAGTCATAATGCCGCCGATGCCGATTACCGGAATTTTTACGCTTTTGGCTACTTGCCAGACCATCCGCAAGGCAACCGGCTTGATTGCAGGCCCGGAAAGCCCGCCGGTAATGTTTGCCAGCTTTGACCGCCGGGTTTCAATGTCAATGACCATACCGGTGAGGGTATTGATAAGCGACACCGAGTCCGCACCGGCATCTTCGACGCTCCGGGCAATATCCGTGATGTCCGTGACATTTGGAGAAAGCTTGACCATCAAGGGCTTGCCGGTTTTTCTTCTGACCTCTGTTACTACCTCACGGGCTGCCTGAGGAATCACACCGAAGGCAATGCCTCCGGCTTTGACATTGGGGCATGAGATATTGACTTCGATTCCGGTCACGCCGTCCATTTCATCAATGCGTGCTGCCAGTTCGGCGTACTCCGCTACGGTTTTTCCATAGATATTGACGATAATTGCTGTTGAAAATTTTTTCAGAAAAGGAAGTTTTTCTCTTTCAAACGCATCTATTCCTACATTCTCAAGACCGATGGCGTTCAACATGCCGCACGCTGTTTCTACGATCCGAGGGGGCGGATTTCCCTTTGAAGGTTCGAGAGACAAGCCTTTTACAATAATAGCTCCGAGCCGGTTCAGATCAATCAGTTCTGCAAACTCCTGACCGTATCCGAAGGTTCCCGAGGCAGTCATCACGGGGTTTTTCAGGATGATGCCGCCGATATCTGTTGTCAAATCAGGGTGTTTTGTCATTTGTTCTAATTGCACTCCGTAGGGGTTTGCCGGCGGCGAACCCCTGCAAAGTTTTTTAAAAAACAGTATTCCTCACTGTAAAACGGGTTTAAAACCCGTTCTACGAGTAATGAAGTTGTCAGCCGGGAGTATTCCTCACTGTAAAACGGGTTTAAAACCCGTTCTACGAGTATTCCTCACTGTAAAACGGGTTTAAAACCCGTTCTGCGAGTAATGAATTTGTCAGTCGGGAGAATGCGCCGTAAGTGATGACCATTGACTCAATGCAAGGTCAAAACGGCTGACAAGCAATGAGGCACAGGCAAGCATTCCGGAAGCTTCCGGAGTACGGCGCAGGGAACAGGCACGCTTTGCATGAAAAAACATCTGCCTGAAATCTTTTGAAGCAAAGGCATCCTGCGCTTTTTTCAGATGCTCCTGAGCATCATTCTCGATATCTGCCAGAACACCCAGATCGGTCTTGCAGCGGTGACAGACACGGTTTCCCGCATATTTGGCATTACAGGTAGGACATCTTTCCATATCAGGTATCCGTTTATAAGTGAGAATTGGGAAGTGAGAATTGGGAAGTGAGAATTGAGAATTGAGAATTGAAAAATATTTCTCACTTCTCACTTCTCACTCTTCACTTCATCTTATCCGAGATAATAGAGGATATCTTCGAGTTCTTTTTTAAGTTCTCCGGCTTCCTCCAGCATTCCTTCTTTCACTGCATCCCGGATATCTTCTATCAGATTAATCATCTCGTCCCGATCTTCGGCAGGAGCCGATTTCAGCTGAAGTTCTGCTTTTTCTATGATTTCAGCCAGATCAGGAGGCATTCCTTCAGTATCGGCAGTGTCGTTATCTTCCGATACCTCCTCATCGCCTTCAAATCCGCCTCTGTCTCCCCACATCTCGTCAATCCGCCTTTTGGAAACAGACATTTCCTGTTCGGTAAATCCTGAAAAAGCATTCTCGATCACCGCGTTTATTTTTCTGCCGCTTGACTTTTCAGTGGCTTCGATTTTAAGGATACCGTTCAGGTCAAGATCAAAATTCAGAAGAATCACGCTGCCTTCCGGCGATTTCGGGGTCAGGCTGAATTTATACTTGCCGATCCGGATATTATCTAAGGCATCCGGATTTTCTCCCTGACAGACCTTGATTTCAACCATTTCCTGATTTTCATACAGGGTATAAAATGCCTCGGTCCTTGAGGCAGGAAGCTTGGTATTGCGCCGGATCAGGGGAACAAAGCGGGTCATGCACGGCAGTCCGTCCAATTCGCCGATAGCAGAAGTCCCGAAAGTATAAGGAGTAATATCGAGCAGAATACTTGTGGAATCACAGCCCATCTCTCTCCCTGCCTGAATAGCCGCACCCAATGCCACGCAAAGATCAGGGTCAATTTCGCTGTGAGGAAGCTGACCGAATTTTTCCTCAAGCATTTCCGATATTCTCGGTATCCGTGTGGAGCCGCCCACCAGAATGATTTTGTCTATGGCAGAAGGCAGCAGGGACGCATCTTTCAGGGCTTTGTTCACGGAATCCATGGTGCGTTCCAGATCATCTTCGATCATTTTTTCAAAAGCCACGCGGGAAAACTCATAAGAAAGATGAACGTCTTTCCAGGTCCTTTTGCCGATATGATCTTCTTCGATCTTTGCATAAGGCTCGGCAGAAAGGGCCATTTTGGCATTTTCGGCAGCCCTTTTCAGCCTTGCCATAATTACCGGCTTGTCGCTCACGGAAATTTTGAGTTCTTTTTCACAGTGTTCCGCGAGCATATCTGCAATTTTCTTATCAAAATCATCGCCGCCCAGATGATTGTCTCCGGTGCTGGAAAGCACTTCCACCACGCCCTGCTCTATCTTTACAATCGAGACATCGAAGGTTCCGCCTCCGAGATCGTAAATCAGAATCCGCTGGGTTTCCGAGCGCGTGCTTTCATAAGCAAGGGCAGCCGCTGTCGGCTCATTGATGATTCTGACAACATTCAGCCCTGCGATCTGCCCTGCTTCGCGTGTTGCATGACGCTGCGCGTCCGTAAAATATGCCGGAACAGTGATGACTGCTTTGGATACGGCTTTTCCCAGCACTTTTTCTGCCCGCAGTTTTAACTCTTTCAGAATAAATGCGGAAATTTCCTGCGGCAGATAATCGGCATCTCCCATGCGGATTTTCCGGTCGGTTCCCATAAGGCGTTTGACCGAAAGGACAGTCCGCTCCGGAGCAATGACTGCCTGGTTCCGCGCTTCGGCTCCGACAATGATTTTTCCCTCATTATTAACTCCCACACAGGAAGGAAGGATGCCGTTGTCATTGTCTTTGAGTATTTCCGCGTTTCCGTTAATAATAAAGGCGACCTCGGAATTGGTAGTCCCGAGGTCAATCCCCACTATCGCTTCATCCATAAAAATAGCTCTCCGCTTATCCTGACCCTGATGAGGGCGCAGCTTATGTTTTTGCGTTTACAATTACCTGAGCGATTCGTACCATTTCGCCCCTGCGAATAAATCCGCTCAGATATTCTTCCAAAACGGTTCCCGGATCCTTCTCCGGCTCTGACCGTTTTCCCACAGCCTTCATGGTTTTGGGATCAAAAGGCTGTCCCACAGTATCCGTCGGATAAATTTCCACCAGTTCCAGTGCGCGGTCAAACCGTCTGACAGCCATCTCATATCCTTCTGCAATCCCCTTCATTCCTTCGATAATTTCATCGGTGCCTTTGGGAAGTGACCTGAAAAATCCTTTGGATTTCAAAGCCAGGTCCTGAAAAGCTTCGCTCAGTTCCAGGCTTGCTTTCTGACCGCGTATCAGAGCATCGCGCACATCCAGAAACGGAAGAACTGCTTTTCTTTCGCCGGCATATCGTATCCTTTCCTCAAGTTCGGCAAGCTGTCCGGTCTTTTCTTTAAATATATCAAATGTTTCCTGATATGCGCCGATAAAGGAGCCGAGAGTTTCCAGTGTCCTGCTCTGCTCCCTGTTCTGTATCTTGATTTCCTGCCTCAGCGCGGAAAACTCGGATAAAAGGGTATAAAGATCGCAGGACTCTGTTATACCTCCTTTATCGCCGGGAATCGTATCCGGAAGGTCTTCAAGCCAGAATTTGAAATCCCTGATTGCTGTCTGTTTCCACTCGGGCAGTTCCTGATAAGTCTCTATCCTGTCACGGATTCTTTTTGAGAAAAAACGGACATTCCAATACATAAAAGCCATTGCAATTTCCATGAAATGTTTTGAAAGCCATTCATGGACGGTGACAAACAGATACATTGCTTTTATCCTCCTTTTTCAACCTTTTTTTCCGCCTGAAACAGTTCCTGTAAACCCGCACGCCGCCGCCTGATTTCAGGGGCTTTTGCCAGCGCGAGCAGCGCGTTCTCATAATCGCGTACCGTGAGACCCCCGAAAATTTTTCCTTTTACCCGTTCCCGTTGCAATTTCCATGAAATGTTTTGAAAGCCATTCATGGACGGTGACAAACAGATACATTGCTTTTATCCTCCTTTTTCAACCTTTTTTTCCGCCTGAAACAGTTCCTGTAAACCCGCACGCCGCCGCCTGATTTCAGGGGCTTTTGCCAGCGCGAGCAGCGCGTTCTCATAATCGCGTACCGTGAGACCCCCGAAAATTTTTCCTTTTACCCGTTCCCGTTTGTCTTTGAGTGCCTCATAAGCCTCGGTAATCTGCCGAAACCTCTCCGGGTCCTTCTCCGGTGTATGCTTTTTGACTAACCGGAGATAACTGCTTCGGATATCTTCATCCGATGCGTCGAGTAACAAACCTAATGTCAGATAATATGTCAGCATAATTTCTCACTTCTCACTTCTCACTTCTTACCCGTTTTCTTTTTTCCATATAAAATAAGCCTTGCCTCGCGTGAAAGCCGTTCTTTTCCGCCGGACTGATCAATGAGTTCTGCAAGCATGTCGAAATCCCGCCGTGCCGACGGATCCGACCGGATTATTTCCCTGAGCGCGCCGATCATGAAATCCGGCATTCCCCGGAGTCCCATGCCGTCCACAAATGACTCAAAGCCCGGAACTATTTCTTCTATGAAATTTTTCTGAAGCTTTTCCATGTCTGCTTTGTCAGGGTCGGTTTCCAATGCTTTCAGTGCCTGTATAAGTTTTTGAAGGCCCTCCATCTTGCTGTCCGGGAAGAAATCGTCATTATCATAATTATCGTCATAATCATCATCTGAGACATCATCCAGAATATCGAAATCAAACATTTCCAGAGCTTCTTTCAAGGTGCCGGAAGCATGTCTTGAAAGTCTGCGCGATGCAGCCCGCAGCTCTTCACGCAGGGGACCCGCTGCCTGCCCGGCAATATCTTCGAACAGACCCTTGCCATGTTCTTCCCCGCTGATATGCCGTATGACAGCCTGATAGAAATTCAGGAGAATCTGCTCTTTTTTGTTTGCCTTTTTGACTCTGCGTTTGATTTCCTTTTTTATCAGACCGAACCACTCCGGCTCAAAGATCAGGTCAAAGACTGTGATAATATCGCTGTCGTCAACCTGCTTCAGCATATCTTTCTGTTTTTTCAGAAAGAGCGGCGCCATGTCGCGCGAAGGCATCAGCAGGGCATAGTCTTTTTCCAGCGGCATCAGCAGCCTGACCAGATCGGACGATGAGAGATCGGAGATATTTTTCAATGCCTTGTCAAAGACCTTTTCCGCTATCTCCGAAATTTCTTTTTTCTGCTCAGGATTCCGGCGTCTGATATCTGTGATAAAGAGAGCCAGCGTCTTTAAGCGGTCAAAAACAGACAGCGGATCCAGTTCGTCTGCGATTATGGTCCGCAAATCTTTGCCGTTGACAAACAGCGGAAGCTGACTGTCATTTTTACTTTCCCCGAATTTCAGCCTGTTCCGGTTGCTGATAATCTCACAGAGAATCCGTTTTTCCGCGATAAACGGAACCAGCTTTTTGTTCCCGAGTTTTTCGGCTTTTTCTATATCTCTTGCAACTATATGGAATTTTTCCCGTTTGATATTCTTTTCCGCGGAAATCAGCAGGGAAAGCGCGTGCCGCTCCATGACCCTGCTGTCATGCGGCGCGCGTTTCATGGCTTCCTCAAGAATATTTTCCGCTTTCCTGAATGCGTTTTTTTCATAAAAAACAGAGGCCAATTCAAGACATGGATATGGATCGTCGGAAAATCTCTCTGTCATTTCCGTCAGGATCGTTTCAATTTTATTTTTGACGGTTCTGGACATCCGCGGCAGTTCCACGGCAATTTCATAAGAACTTCGGCTATACGGATCAAGCCGGATACTTTCCGCGATCATGTCTGTCAGCACGATTTCTCTGTCATTCGGGGTGCTGATTCCCAGAATATCTTTGTATTTATGGATTCCTCTGCGGTCTCTGAACGTATTCGTTCTGTTTTTCTGAATCATCTGAACCATATAGGACAGTATAAATGCCTGCGCTGTTTTCCGTGTTTCAGGATCGGGAAATTCTTTTTCCAGAATGGAAATATACTGTCCCGCGGTGGTAAACGGTGTCTCAAAATCCAGAAGCCTTGTCTTTGCAAGAACAAGATCGGCACGGGGACCGGGAAGCAGGTCAGAAACGATTTTGTAAAATTCATATTCCTCTGTTTTGTATTGAATGGTCATGTTCCAGAGGATTTCCAGAATAAATGTCCGCGCCGCCATCGGATCCGCGGGATAAACAGACTCCGAGAGATCGGAAATCATGCCCTCTGCCTGACGGAGCCGGCGATTTTCAAGACTGTTCAGAAGTTCCCGGATATCTTCTTCCGCATTGACAGGTCCCTCCCACAGACAGGGGATCAGCCGGGGAGCCGCGGTTCCGGGTTTTTCCTTTTCTGCCGCAGCCCGAAGGCTTTTCACCACGCTGATAAGCGGGAAATCCGCGGGGATCATCGCCAAAGCGCGCAGCATGTCCTGATCGTCTTCTTTGTAAAAAGAAACCATGGCGCGGCAGAACATCCGCACCGCCGAAAACGGAGATGTCCGGCTTATAGGCGCAAGCACATCAAGCGCATCTTCCCATTTTCCTTCGTTCATCAGGGGAACGGCTTTTTTCATCGGCTCCGCATCCCGTCTGAGGAGAAAATTTTCATCCAGTCTGTCCGGAAATTCCCAGTAATTGCTTTTAAAAAGACGGTTCGCAAGAAACTGTTCCGCGGGAACCGAGCGTTTGCCGGCACAGAGATATCCGGCATACAAATCAAGGGCTTCCTGATCTGAACAGGCTGAAAGATAAGCCAGCATGTCTGTTTCGGATAAGCTTTCAATCCCGGGCATGTATTCCTGAGCCTGTTTTTTCACCATCTCTGCTTCGACAGTCATATTCTTCTCACGAAGCTGCTCTTCGCGCATCAGATATGCCCGGAAAAGAAGCGCAGAGACCTGATCATCAGCAGTCTGTCCCTGCTTTTTGGAAGCAAGTTTCAGGAAACCGATTGCATCCCGCGGCTTTCCGGCTTCAAGAAACTCTCTGCCTTTTTCAATAAGCTCGTTCTCTGTCAGGTTCTGAACCTGTTTCTGAGCTTCTTTCTGAAGTTTTTTCTTTTTCTTTTTTTTCGCCATTAGTTGTCAACCATTCCATATTGTAAAACGATTTTACAAATCTTTCCTCGTTCCCAAGCCCCGGCCTGGGAACGCGTCTGCGCCCGAAGCCCATGCTTCGGTCCGTCTCCAGTCACGGTGGTTCAGACATTTCTGTCTGAACCGGGAAGCCGGGGAACCTCCCCGGCAAGTGCGTTCCCAAGCCGGGGCTTGGGAACGAGAAAAGATGGGTTCAGCATATATAGTAAAGCGGGTTTCAAACCCGCTTTACTGTGCCGGACTTTCACTTCGGTACTCCGAATAGTGTAACAGAACAGATGCGTATTATCAAGGAGATTTAAACTGACCTGAAAAATGTCCGGACAGAGTCTGTAAGCCCGGAAAAAAATGCCGGCAAATTAAAATAAAAAAGGGGAAGCTTAATCCGCGATAAACTATTGACGGCGATTCGGAGTTTTGAGAAATTGTTCTTGACAATGAGAAAAAGCATTCTTAAATTGCATCTTCTGAGTATAATCTCATAAAAGGAGTGACGATGGTACGGCCTAAAAAAAATCGTATTATATCGTTTAAACCGAATATCAGCTATTTCAAGCCCAGGGGAATTCCCATGACAGAGCTTGAAGAAGTATGTCTGACCGTGGATGAACGTGAATCCGTGCGTTTAGCCGATCTTATGGGGATGCCATACGAGGAAGCAGGAAAAAAAATGGGCGTATCCAGAGCCACCTTCGGACGGATCATTCAGAATGCCCGGAAAGTTGTAGCGGATGCCCTCATAAACGGCAAAGCCATCAATATCGAAGGCGGAAACTACACCATGGCTGAGGAATCCCGGATATTTTTATGCGGAAAATGCAGTCATACCTGGGAAGAACAATGCGGCACAGGCAGGCCGTCAAAATGCCCCTCATGCGGCAGCGAACAATTTCAGCGTATTTCGGCAAAAAAGGCGAACAGACTTTCCGGGAATAACGACG
>DYRK01000939.1 GCA_020718785.1 Desulfatirhabdium butyrativorans
GTTTATTCGTGGCCAGAATCACGACACAGTGCGCTTTTTCAATTTCAATCAATAGCGAGCGGGCTATGCCGGAATTGTCTTCAAAGAGATCATCTGCCTCATCGAAAAACACGATCCCGCCATTCAGGGATGCCTCCCGAAAAAGGTTTTTAATAATGTCTTCAAAGTCCCATCGCCTTTCTTCAATATTGCCCCACTTCAGAGAAAACAACGGTCGATTCAAGAAGCAAGACAGGGCCTGAGCCATCATGGTCTTTCCTGTCCCGGAAGGTCCGTAGAAAAGCAGCGTGAGGGCTGTCCCGTAGCCAAAAAATTCATCCAGTTTGGCAGCCTGGCATTTTTCTCGACTGGCGAAAAAACTTTCGATGCGCGACACCAGCTCAGACTTTATGTCCTCGGGGATGATAACCTGTTCCAGACTGACGGCGCCCTTTTCCCGCCGGATAAAGCGAAGGCTGTTGTTATAGAAATTATTGTCGCCCAAAAAAAAGCGCACATACCGATCATACAGGCATACCGTTTCATCAAGAATATTTGACGTCTCATCAAAGTAACTGGGAACATGCAATATTTCCTGCTGCATAAGAGGCGCGTCCACACTGAAGTGCCTGCGACAGGTAAGCTGTTCCCGATAATCGCGGCAGATAATGGCGAGCGCTGATCCGATCTTCATTCCTTCCGCTTTTTCCTGTACCTTCTCAAAGCCGCACAACCCGAATATCTCTGCAAATGTCTTGCTGGTGGCAAGCATGAAGAGCAACAGCACAACGGTCCTGTTAAAGCTTTCGACTTCATGGTCCAGGCAAAACCTGGGGAAAAAGATATCCACCCCGGCCCTGTCTGATGCCTCCAGCCGGGATTGATTTCGCTTTTCCATCACAGCGAGAAGCTCATCGAGCTTGTCAGGATTGGGTTGATTCGGTAACGGCCCGGCCAGCGAAATCGCCCTTGCATACTCCGGATTGCTTTGCCAGTCTGCTTTGTTGCGTCGTAAAAGGCCCCGAATCAGGATGACTTTGGCTTCCTCTTCCAAAGCCTGCAGGTAATCAAGATTGTCCAAAAACGGCATATCGGAAGGCCCGTAATCCCGACGGGGAGTCAACTGGATAAGCTGTGCCGCCTGAGCCGATGCCGCCTGAGCCGATGCCGAATATCCCGTACTCATTGATAAGGATGATTGCATGTTGTTCCTCCTTAATTGCGTTTGCGCAGGGGTTCGACAACATCCGCGAGTCCGTGCTGGACAGCTTCCTCCGGCGTCAGCCAGGTATCCACATCCCGCAGAAGATACTTCTCCAGTTCCGCCCGTTCTTTCACGCCGCTATAGGTCAGATAGTGCTGGATGACACGGTCATGGGCCATGTCTTCCTCCTTTCGTCCCGCTATGAGCTGGCTGTGATTGCCGAAACTGACCCCGGAGAAGCGATGCGAAAGAATGGATGTCCGGGCCGTCAAGACCCGGCGCCCCTTCTCCCCGGTCATGAAAATAATCAGGGCCATCGAAGCAACGATGCCGATTCCCGTCGTGTAAACAGGAATCTGCGACCATTCCATGATATCGATGATTGAAAACCCGGACGCGCAGGCCCCGCCGGGGGAATTGATGATCATCTGGATCTGGCCGACATCGCCTTTAATATTGTGCTCAATGATCTCCTTGCACATCTGTTCGGCAGAACCGTCATTGATCACCCCGGACAGATAGATGATGCCGAATTCGTTGAGACCCCTTTCTTCCCGCTCTTGCTCCGCTTTTTTCATGTTGTGTTCCTCCTCGTTGATTTTGATTATGAGATACACCCCGGCAGCGTCATTTTTGG
>DYRK01000940.1 GCA_020718785.1 Desulfatirhabdium butyrativorans
GCGTGGCACTGATTCCTTATTTCCGAAAATGTCTAACTTCCGAATCCGAAGTCTGAGCCGCATCATGCAGAATATCCGTCAGCGATCTGATTGTATTGTTAAAGTGTGAATCACTGGCGGCTGTCCGAACATTTATGCTGTTTTTCTGAGATTTTGTAATACTCGTAAAAAACTTAAGTATTTTACCGCTGACTGTCTGACCAGTCAAGTTGTCTTTCTGAACAGCAGATACATCATCATTCTGAGAAGTTAAGCTGTCTTTCTGAACGGCAGCCACATCATCTTTCTGAGCAGTATCTTTTTGAGAGATGATACCTTCTTTTTTAAGCAACCTGATATTGACAGCTTTCTTCTTTCCGTCTTTTTCCACAGCATTAAACTCGACAGCCGCTCCATCGGAAAGTTCTGAATATTTACATCCGCTCAGGCTGAACCGGTTAAAATAATAATCCTCCTTTTCACCGGCTATAAATCCGTATCCCCGTTCAGTATCCTCCGAATCAGGTACAAGTTTTTTTATGACACTGCGGATATTTTCCGCTGTTCTGTCGGATATCTGATTTGCTGTAGAGTCTTTATCTATCCTGATATTAACAGCCTTTCTTTCGTTATTTTCCCCTACAGCATCAAACTCGACCTGTATTCCTTCGGAAAGTTCCGACGGAAAGTTCCGAATATTTGCAGTTTGTCAGATTTAAATAGTTAAAATAATAATCTTTCTTTTCATCTCCCGATGCTATGAACCCGTACCCCTTATCCTGATTTACAGAATCGGGAACAAGCATCTTTATCGTTTTTCTCATACTGCTTTTCCTAAATTTCTGTCTGTGTCAAAAGGGCATAACACCGAGTTAAGCGGCGGCGGTAGCCGTCCGCTTGAACGCCGGGTTATATGTTTATTTACTTTTTGATTCTATGGAGTTAATGGCTTTTTTCAACAGCATATTAAATTCTTCCGGCTTTTCCAGCATTGGAAAGTGACCTGTTTCCTCAATATAAAAAAGCTGATAGTTTTTTATATGCTTTCTGTTTTCTTCAGGTGCTGTCGGCCATAATCTGGCATTTATTGAGACCACAGGAATAGTGATATCTTTAAATACAATGGCAGCTTCTCCGCTTACATACTGACCCAGATAGTTACGAAAGGCACTTAAAGCAATTCCCTTTGGGGCAGATGACATATCTTCTTTTACCCAATTCGTCAATTGTTGATCAGCGCCTTTCGGAAACATTGGTGAAACAAAATTCTGTGCGGCACTTTTAAAATCAGATTCAAAGGGTTTTACCATTTCGTCAATTACACTTTGAGGGGTGCGCTCCGCAACATTTTGCAAGGTATCAATTCCTACAATCCCAACTACTTTTTCCGGCATTAATCTGGCCGCTTCAGCAATCACACCGCCACCCATTGAATGCCCGATCAAAATAGCTCTATCAATGTTTTCTTTATCAATAACTACTTTCACATCGTTAGCGAAGGACAACATTGAAAACTCGGATCTGTCTAATGAGGAATGCCCATGTCCAGCCAAATCAACTGTGATTACTTGATACTCTTTTGCGAATACAGGAATTTGTTTCTGCCAGTAACGTCCGTCACAACTCCAGCCGTGAATAAAAATCAGCGCAGTCTTTCCTTTGCCGACCACATCATAAGCGATACGTTCTGAATCAAAAGACAATGCGACATCATGTCTGAGAGAAAGCCGGTTGCCCGCACATCCTGTTAATAGGAGGAGGAAAGGTATTAGTATAAATAATATCTGTTTTTTCATGTTTGCTCCTTGTTGTTCATATAACCACTGATTATCAGGTAA
>DYRK01000941.1 GCA_020718785.1 Desulfatirhabdium butyrativorans
ACCTGCAACCTGTAACCTGCAACCTGTAACCTGCAACCTGTCACCTGCAACCTGTCACCTGCAACCTGCAACCTGCAACCTGTCACCTGCAACCTGCAACCTGTCACCTGCAACCTGTCACCTGCAACCTGTCACCGTACTTTTCCCTCAGTACCCGATGGAGTATCTTTCCCGTAGGCGTTCTGGGCATTTCATCGGGTCTGATAAAAATGATCTGTTTCGGACATTTGTATCCGGCTATCTTATCACGGCATTGTTCGAGAATCGTCTGTCCGTCCAGTCCGTCTTCCTTGGAAACAACCACCGCGGTAACGCGTTCTCCCCATTTTTCATCCGGCAGACCGATAACCGCGACATCAAACACATCGCGGTGGCTGCCGATAACCTCTTCGACTTCGCTGGGATGGACATGCTCGCCGCCGGTGATGATCATGTTGTCTTTCCGATCCACAATCTGATAGAAACCGTCAGCATCTCTTTTTCCCATATCCCCCGCGCTGAACCATCCGTTTCTGAACGAGGCTGCGGTTTTTTCAGGCATTTTGTAATATTCATTGAAAAGCATGGGACCGCGGGAATAAATTTCTCCGATTTCACCGACCTTTACTTCATTGCCGTCTTCATCCAGAATTTTCACGGCATCCGTACCCAGCGATTCATAGCCGATTGATCCGAGTTTCCGCATCTGATCTTCGGGCTTGAGAACCGTGACAATGCCTGCTTCTGTGGAGCCGTATCCTTCGTAAAGCTGAACCCCCGGAAAAAAATCCATGATCGCCAATTTCATGCTTCTTCGTACAGGCGCGGAAGAGCAGAGGAGTTTCCGGATAGAACTGACATCGCGTTTTTTCGCATCTTCCGGAGAATTCAGGATAAGGTTGTAATGCGTCGGGATCAGGGAAATAAAGCTGATTTTTTCCCGCTCAATGATCTCTAATATTTCTTCTGCCCTGAAAGACTGCGCGGGGTGGATATAGACACTTCCGCCGATATACAGAAACGTGAAGGTGAAATAGGTGGAATTGATATGACATAAGGGCATGACATTCATGCAGATATCATGTTCGCCGAACCCGAAATCAACCGCGGCGATAAGATAAAACGCTATGTGGGATTCATGAGACCGCACAACACCTTTGGGTCTGCCGGTGGTTCCAGATGTGTAGATCAATATCCACGTATCTTCGGGTCTGACGACCGCGTCCGGTTCGTTTGCAGGCGAGTTCCGAATAAAATCTTCGTAAGCTCTGTAGCCTTCCTGCGTTTTGCCGACCATCACATATCTGTCCCGCGATATGTTTGTCAGTTTCGGTTTTATCGGATTCACCGTTTCCGCGAACATATCATGGACAATAAAGGCTTTGGCATCCGAGTTTTCCGCAATGTATGCGGCTTCGCTGCTTTTGAGCCGGAAATTGATCGGAACAGTCACCAGCCCGGTTTTTGCCGCGGCAAGAAACATTTCAACGATCTCGATGCTGTTTTCCAGCAGAACCGCCACTTTGTCCCCTTTGTTCAGTCCCAGAGACATCAGACTGTGCGATAGCCTGTTGACGCGTGTGTTGATTTCCGGATAGGTGAAACTCCGGTCTTTATCTTTCAGAGCGACAGTGTTCGGAAATTTTTTTGCATTCAGTTTGAAGATTTGCCCCAGATTCATCCAGCAGGCCATATATTCATCCTCCTTCCCGGTTAATCGAATCTGTCAGAATCCGATTTACAGTCACATTTTAATCACAATGTGATTGTTTATTAAAGAATCCCTTATCTGTCAAGATGAAAGCAGCAATTCTCATTTTGAAAAACGGCGTTT
>DYRK01000223.1 GCA_020718785.1 Desulfatirhabdium butyrativorans
TGTCTGACCCGCCGAATCTTATAAATCATAATGGTCAGACAGAAATGTCTGACCCGCCGAATCTTATAAATCATAATGGTCAGACAGAAATGTCTGACCCGCCGAATCTTATAAATCATAATGGTCAGACAGAAATGTCTGACCCACCGAATCTTATAAATTATAGCGGCAGAACAGGCATTTCTGCCTGTTCATGATAAAAGTCAGACAGAAATGTCTGACCCGCCGAATCTTATAAATCATAATGGTCAGACAGAAATGTCTGACCCACCGAATCTTATAAATCATAGCGGCAGAACAGGCATTTTTTGCCTGTTCATGATAAAGGTCAGACAGAAATGTCTGACCCACCGAATCTTATAAATCATAACGGTCGGTTGCTTATGTAACCGACAGGGCGGAGCTATGAACACAAGTTTGAAATTCAGCACAAAATTGTATCTTGGGTATGCGGCGGTATTATCGCTTATGGTTGTTGTTTCCGTAATTGTCCGCATGAATGTAACTTCGCTGATTGACACATCAAAGTGGCAGGATCTCAGCCATGAAGTCATCGGCGACGGGAATCTGCTGGGCAAGCTGATGGTTGATATGGAGACAGGATTGCGGGGTTTTGTTATTACAGGCATGGATAATTTTCTGGAACCGTATCTCAGCGGAAAACAAGCCTTTGAAAGTAAAATCGGCGAACTCAAAAAAAAGGTGGGCGACAGCCCTTTACAGGTTCAGAAACTGGAAGAAATCCATAAGCTCCAGCAATCATGGCTGGAAAAAGCCGCAGATATTGAAATTGCCGCACGGAAAGAAGTGAAGACAGCTTCAAAAGCCTTTGATGATGTTATTGCGCTGGTCGGAAAGGGTACCGGAAAGGAGTTTACGGACAGCATTCGGAACAAACTTGACGAATTCATCAGTGCCGAAGTGTCTTTGCTGGATGGCAGGGCAAAGGAGGCGCAGGCGGCAATAAGCAATACAATGAAAGCCGTTATCTTAGGAACGGCTGCTGCATTTTTTGCAGGGCTTGCTACCGGCTTTTTTATTGTCCGATCTGTTTCAAAACAGTTAAGACAGCTTGTTCATTTTGCAGAAAGCGTGTCTGAGGGTGATCTTACGCAGTCGTTTGATATTAACCAGAAAGATGAAATCGGTGCTTTGGCGGCAAGCCTGGGAACCATGAAAGAGAGGATCAATAATGTTTTAAAGGAGATCAACGTATTAATCTGTTCGGTTCAGGAGGGCAGGCTGAATAAACGCGGCGGCGCACAGTCTTTTTCAGGCACCTGGGCTGAACTTGTTGTCGGCATAAACAATCTGATTGATGCCTTTGTTATCCCGATTAATGTTACAGCAACACATATTGACCGAATTTCCAGAGGTGATATACCGCCCAAAATAACAGACAGTTACAACGGCGACTTCAATACGATAAAAAATAATCTCAATATGCTGATTGACGCCATGAATGAAATCACATCTGTTGCCAAAAAAATGGCGGACGGAAATCTGACTGTCGAATTCAAAGAGCGATCTGAAAAAGATGAAATGATGAAATCGCTGACACGCGCTGTGATCAATCTGAGAAACATAATGAAAGAACTTTCGGAAACAGCGGACAGCCTTTCAAGCGCATCCGAAGAACTCTCTTCGGTTTCCGGGCAGATGGCTTCATCTGCCGAAGAAATGAATTCACAGGCAGAGGTGGTTGCATCGGCTTCGGAGGAGATAAACTCAGGCGTGAAAGTAACAGCGTCTGCAACAGAGCAGTCAAGCGCATCACTCTCCAATATTGCCTCGATGACCGAAGAGATGTCTTCCAACTTCAATAATATTGCCAGTTTCGGAAAAAAGACATCGGACAATGTCAGAAAAATGGCAGAAGCCGGTGAAAATATGTCAGGACAGATCAACGCAGTTGCATCTTCGGTTGAAGAAATGACAGCGTCATTGAACGAAGTGGCTAAAAATACGGCAAAAGCGAACCGGATTTCCCAGAATGCGAACCGGCGCACCGGACATATCAACTCTCAGATGGAAGCTCTGGTTTCTTCATCGAAAAAAATCGGCAAAATAGTGGTAGTTATCAAGGATATCGCGGATCAGACAAACATGCTGGCTCTGAATGCCACGATTGAAGCGGCAGGAGCAGGAGAAGCCGGAAGAGGTTTTGCAGTGGTGGCAGCAGAGGTAAAAGAACTGGCAAAACAGTCGGCTGACGCAACCGGTGAAATCAGCGACCAGATAGATGAAATTCAAAAATCGGTCAGCGATGCTGTCAAGGCAATCGGGGAGATAAATGAGGTCATAAACGAGGTTGCAAATATCAATGAAATGATTGCAGCCTCGGTGGAAGAGCAGACCTCGACAGCAAACGAAATATCGAAATCTGCTGCCGCATCTGCTTTGACAGTCGGAAATGTTGCGGAAAATGCAGTCGAGTCTGCAAATCTGGTGGAAGAAATAGCAAAATCAACAGATGAAACATCAAAAACCGTTGTTGAAATTGCGGCGAATATTCATGAACTGCTCAAAGGAGCGTTCCCCCGCCTTTCAGTCGGGTATGCACCGGATGAAAATCCGAAAAAGCCGGGAACGTAAAATCAGTAACTTATGATGATTTACATGGGAGTGAAAGACATTGCACGTTCTTCCAATGAAGCAGCAGGCGGAGTAAATGATATTTCCCGCAATATACAGGGTATCAGCACCGCATCGAAGCAGGTTGCCGCAGGCGCGTCGCAGACCAGCGAGTCGTCGAGAGGACTGGCTGAAATGGCGTCTGCGCTTTCTCAGATTGTGAGCCGCTTCAAACTTGCCGCCTGATGACACATCCATACTGTTATTCTGCAACGGTCTTGCTATTGGTGCATGGAACGCGACACAGAATGAAAAATGTGTGTCCGAAATTATGAACAATGTCACACTGCCGGAATCTTTGCGTGTCGGTTATTTCATCACATCTCCTCATGTTATTATCGAAACGGAAAAAGACAAACCGGCAGGGCAAGTGTGAAATTTTTCGAAAAGCTGATCGCGCCGGAGACGGGTGTGACCGTGATATGGAAAAAGGACGCATCGTCTATCCCTCGGCAGTTGCAACAGCTTGAAAAAAATATAAATCCGTGTCAGAAGGCATTCTGAGGGTTCAATATGGTTTTCACTCAGTTACAGATTATGCCCCACTGTGATGGAACATCAAGATTTTTTATAATTTTTTATTTTTCTGCTGCATTAGGTGAAATAAAATGAACGGAACAGAATGTTCAAAATGCCGTCAGTGGTATTTGAAAAATAATGACAAGTACTGCGGCTATTGCGGTTCTTCATTAATATCTGTTGATATAGAACCGTCAGGTGAAATTATACTGATTTCACAAATTGCTCCTCGTAAAAAAGTTAAATTCAATAACACAGGAAATGCGGATGCCCATATCCGACTTGAATGTATCGGAACTGCAACTGATCTTATCCGATTCAGTCCCGATGATTTTACTGTCAGAGCAGGAATGCAGGATGAAATTGATATAATTTTGGATGAAGATAAGTTGCCTGATGATTTCACAGAACAGGAGTTTATTTTCCGATGTATTGTCAACAATGAGAATCCCAAAGACAAGAATCTGTCTGTAAAGGTCAAGACCGGACCAAAACCCGTGCTTTTGACAGAAGAGATTGATTTCGGAGAAATAAAAAAAGGTGATATTCCTGCTAAAAGAACATTGGAACTGGGGAATAAAGGAGCTACACCTTTAACATTGAAAGATGTCAGAGCAGCGGGAGGAAACCATTTACAGGTTGAAAAAGATTTCAAGTTTCCGATAAAAATATCGGCAAATAAAGGGATAAAAATCCAGGTGTTATGGGATTCCAACCTTTACAATTCTGAAACCGGATCGGAACAGGCAGGATTTCACATCATTTATGGAAATTATGATAAGCCTGATTTTATTTCTGCCAAAGGAAAGGCATTGACATTTGATGTGACACAAGATGATATTCAGAAAAATATCTTAGAACTTCTCTTTGACCTGAAAGGAACTTCCGGGGGATTGGCTGGTAATGTCAGGGCAAAAATAGGAGAATGGGAATCCGAACCTAAAAAACTCTGCTTTCCGGCTTCAATGAATCAACTATTTGAAACACCGTGACCATTTTAGAAGTCTCTTAAAAACGCAGAAATCACTTTTGCCTGTTACAAAGAAGTCAGACGAATTACATATTTTTTTGGAGGAACTTGTTATGAATGAAACAAATGACAATCAGGATGCTGTTGTCAGAACAGATCGCGGGCTGTCCGTTGCCGGGACGCGTATTACTTTATACCAGATTATGGACTATATAAAAGCAGGCTGCTCTCCTTCCATGATTCGTGACCATTTCAGGCTTACAGTAAAACAGACATCCGATATTCTGAAATATATTGAAAGCCACCGCGAAGAAGTCGAGACCGAATATAAGCAGGTTCTGGACTATGCCGATGAACTCCGTCAGTACTGGGAAGAACGGAACCGGGAACACTTCGCAAAAGTCAGAAATGCTCCCCCGGAACCGGGCAAAGAGCATCTTTATGAAAAACTGCGCGCTGCCAAAACGCGGCTGGGAATGGTATGAAAATATTGGCTGACCATAATATTGAAGGACAGGCGGCGATGCTGTGGGATATTCTTATAACAGAAGATTGGACTGAACTGCTGGATATTGAACTTCTGATGTTTGCCGATGTTGGCTTGATGACGGACTGTAGTGATCGGACTGTATGGAGATTTGTGCAGGAAAAAGGTATGCTTCTGCTGACAAACAATCGTAATATGAAGGGTGGGGATTCTTTGGAGCGGACTTTGCGGGATGAAAACAGAGCTGATTCTCTGCCTGTTCTGACCATAGGAGATATAGGCTCGCTGAATATTAACCGTGAATACAGGGAAAGGTGCGCTATCAGGATAGCTGAAATCATACTGGATTTGAAAAATTATATGGGAACAATGCGTATTTTTATTCCGTAAAAAGCCCTAAGTCTTTATTAAAGCGGAGGGGCTTTCGGATATCAGAATGACGGTTCCGGAGAAAATTCTCCCGACTCCTCATATTTTTAAAATAAATCCGATCTCTTATTGACAGGTTATGTGGGATATCATGTTCAAACCATTTTATAAAACTCTTGTATCAGGAATTTTGGCGGCAGTGTTTGCCGCAACGCTGTGCAACGGGGTATATGCTGAGGAAAATCCGGCAGCATTGACATGCTGGGATATTGAAGAATTCGTTAATAAAACAACATTGGAGAGTCTTATTTTTAATAATGAGATTAATACATTGTTTCCGTTGCCGCAGATAACAGACGGAGAAGGGATTGAAGTCTGCTGGAGAGATAATGGCTGCGAAGGTCCGAGCTGCGGCGCTGCTTTGGGCAAATTGCTGGCTGAAATTGCCGTTGCCGAAAAAGGCGACAGCGAAAAGATCGGAAAGATCATGAAGTTTGCCTCCGAAATCATAAAGCAGTTTACCAGCGATCACCTTAAATTTTATACCACGGGCTGCAAATTTTACAACAGTTTTATAGAGGGACCGTCAGCAGACCCGGACTATAAGAAAATTATTGATGACAGGCAGGTGAAAACAGTGCCGCCGAAACTGGAAGAATTGAGGAAAAAGGAGAATGCTTGTAAATCTTCACAGAATATTTCTGCCGTTTCCGAGCCGATAAGTCAGGTTAAAAAAAAGGAAATACCGCCTGATGAAAAACCTGCCGGAACTGAACAGAACTCTGCTGCTGAGAATAAAAAACCTACAGATATTGCTCATAATGAGCAGATCAGATTGTTATATATAATGCAGAAATGGAATGAGCAGAATCTCAAAGATGTCGAAGAGTCAAATAAGTCAATTGTACAAAGCTGTCTGATAATTCTTGCACTTTTTCTTCTTATGCTTTTTTTAATTTTCATACAGAGAGGAGGAATAAAAGAGATGTACTATAATGATTTTGAAAAATTAGAATTAAAGATAGAGGAGCTAAGGGTAATGTTTCTTGATGATAAACGGAATAGATTGTTAGAGGAAGCAAAGGGATTGCAGAATAAAATAAGCAGCCTGCTCAAAACAGAGACGAAATTATCAGACAAGGAGAAAGAATCTTCAAAGATAATTTACGAAGAAATTCGCAAAGCCAAAGACCTGGTGGATGACGGAAGAACATCGGCTTTGAGAGAAGCTGAAAAAAAAATAACTGATTGTAATAATAAGGTATCTGATTTGGAGGATCAGATAAGGACAAGGCTTTCCGAACAAAGGGTTTATTCCGCTGTAATTTCCGCTGTAATTGAAAAAACAGGCGGGGAAGTTAAAAATCCTGATGAGAGACAAGGGATTGCTCTGCCTGAAACTGCTAAAAAGCCTGACGGAACACAAGAGCCTGCTTCGGGTGAACCTGATACAAAGCCTGAAGAGTATCCGCCAAGCAATGCTCCTGCTGAAAATGATGGAAAGCCTGATGAAGAGAAACCCTCTGCGCCGGGCGAACCTGACACAAAGCCTGAAGCGTTCCAAAAGCCTGATTCAGACAGTCTTACTATTAAGCAATTGAATGAAATAAAAGAACGCCTAAGTTCGGTGGAGACCCGCTTAACCGCACTTGAAACCCCAAAAGATGATGAAAAAATTATCTTTGCCGCTATTGTAAAGATGGAAAAGAATAATCTCTCGTACAAATGGGAAAATTTCAGAAAGACACAAATATATAATCTTTTCAAAGAGTTCAATAAAGATGACAGTGAAATCAAAACCTGTTATGACAAAGCAGATACTATTGTAAAATTGTTTGCTAAATATGAAACAATTCCAATGAGATATAATGAAATACTTGCTCCTTTCAAAGAATATCATAGTAAACTACAGATGCTCGGAACTGTCAGCAAATATCTTGCCGGGGAAATTGAAAAATTACCGGAACCGGAAAAAGAAAGAGAACGTCTTCTCAAGTGGTCATATGTGCTGACAGGTTTTGAAAATCCCACGGAATCAAAAAAGATACTTGAATTTAAAGTGGAGAGATGGATACGGGAACAGTTTCTTGAAATTGCAGATAAAATACTCTGCAAATATCATCAGACCAAATCGGACATAAAAGATGCTTTGGAAGACCTCCGCCGCGATGTTACAGAACTCCTTAAAAAGGGAAAAATCAAACCTATTGAAATTGTTATAGGGGAAACACCATTTGATCCTCAAATCCATATCAGCCATTCCACGGGAAGAGATAATTCTTTACCAAACGAGGTTATTACCGGGGTCATCAGATACGGATTTAAGCATGGAGAAAGAATAATTCAGCAGCCGGTGGTAACCGTTAATAAACGCTAACAATCATTGCCAACTATGCTGTGGGCAGTTTTAGTTTTTGTTTCTTTGAAACAAGGTTCGGTGCTTAATATGTTTTTAAAGATGCAACCGTTAACCCCTGAGAGATTTTCCTACCTCAAAGGATTTTTTATCGGGGGGTTGAACAGCGAAGAATCACCGATACATCTGATTCCTGTCAAAGAGCCTCATCTGTTTTTCAGCGGAGAAGGTGTGAGTTACAAAGACGGGGAATGCTTTTTGGATTACGGCTCAGTACCTGCAATCGGAATTGTAACAAGACAGATATATGCGGAAAATTGCGGACAGGAAGGAACTGATGTCTGGACAGAAGGCGGAGAAAACCGGCTGACCTGCAACTGGGAAGATGAAATTCACCATATTCAGGGTGGGGACCGGATAGTCCTGAAAACAGTTTTTCACGGAGAAGAATTCAAAGAGCAGGAACTGACCCGCACTGTTCTTATAAATGCTGAAATCCGTTCAGGAACAAGAAAAATCTTCCCCTTAGTTGTAAAGTTGAAAACTGACTGCCGTTTGCCTTACGGAGTTTTTGACTTTAACGGGAACTCAAATGCAGTATTGCATGATTTCGGTGTTATCAGTCCGTTGGAAAAATTTTTGTTCAATTATAGGTTTTCAGTTAAAAACATCGGAAATGAAATATTAAAAATAGAGTCCGATGATATTCCTGAATGGCTGAATACAGAAATAAACAATGTTGATTCAGCCCAGAAAAAATTTCAGATTCTCCTTAATTCTCAGGAGTCTGTTGTAATTTTTATAACTCCCGTATCTTCATTAAAATCTTTAGGAGTTAATACAGGGAAAATCATTTGTCATTCCAACGATATTCGTACAGAATACCGGAAAATTGAACTTTCGTTTCAATGCAATCAGGAAATTGAAAAACCCTATATAATATTTGATAAACCTGAATGTATCGAAGTTTTTTCAGGTATTCCTTATACCCTGAGTATTCCTGTTGTAAACTTGGGAAAAGCCCCGGCGCATGTTTCTGTCAAATGTAAGAATGAGGCTCTCAAAATCGGGGATATATTTTTAATATCAGGAGCAGATGAAAGGAATTCGGGAAAAGAGGTTTTGAGCGTGATAATAAATTCGGACGGACTTTTATCCGGCAGCCATGAGATAATCTTGGAACTGACCGTTCAGAATACTAATCAGATATTGCATATTCCCATAGGAATTTATGTTGTCAGGATTGAACCTTCTCCTAAATTGCTTGATTTCGGAATTGTTAATTCAGATGATATCCAAAGTCGGAAAATTGTATTCACAGCAAGTGATAACCGTGAGCTATTTTTATCTGCAACACTCTTGCCGGAACTGGATGAAATTCTGAACGTCAAAATTTCAGATAATATCTTAGAGGCGATCCTGAAAAATGTTTATCAGGTTAAAAACAGGATTATAAAATATGACGGTCCCGGAATAGTTGTTCAGGATTCCAAAACCGATTTCAGACAGGAGCTTTTTGTAAAATTTCAAAGGACTTTTCCTGTTTTTTATGTAGAGCGCCG
>DYRK01000224.1:0-2058 GCA_020718785.1 Desulfatirhabdium butyrativorans
GGACCGCTCAGGCGATTATCCGAGAGATCGAGATGCCATAATTTTGTCAGACGAGTCAAATCGGGTATGGTTCCTTCGAGGAGATTATCGGACAAACGGAGCCTTGCCATATTGACCAGAGAACTCAGAGAAGCAGGAATGCTTCCGCTTAATTGATTATTGGAGAGATTGACATCCTGCAAATCGGTCAGTGCGCTCAGATCAGGTATAGTACCTGTCAGTTGATTGTCGTTGAGATAAAGAAAAAGCAAACCGGGCAGGGCGATCAGACTCGGTATGGTTCCCTTGAGATTTTTATTCTCCCTTCCGATCATCAATACATTCCCTCCCGCGACTGTGAGACCCTCCCATGTACTCGGCGAATTATTCTGATTCCAGCCGTTGCCCGGGCTGTCGCTCCAGTTGGGTCCGTCAGTGGCATTATAAAGCGCGATCAGAGCTTCGCACTCTGCCTGCGGAATATCGGTCTGAACTGTGCAGTCCGTTGCCGCCTGTGCAGCGTTGAAACCGTTGAAATTCAAAATTATTCCCGCTGTCAGCAACAGGGCGAATATTATGTTTTTCATTCCTGTTTTGTTCCCGCGGGTTAAGGCTGTCATAAGTTCAGAAATCAGTTCGAAATTCATGGCATGATCCTCCTGTTTCAGATTGTTCTCTCAATGCAACACCCCTGTTTTTTTGCAAGTACGTCCCCAAGCCGGGGCTTGGAAACGATGGAAACCTAATATCCATTTCATTTCATACTACAAAACCGATCTGATTTCAAGAAAATCTGTGAAATATCTGAAAAGCCGGTTAGAGTCTGAAATATTTAGTAAATTCAGAAGTCTGCCGGAAGGTTTTTTTTGAATCCGGCAGTGTGCTTAGGGACAACCGAAAAAGTGCTTTGACTTTTATTCAGCCTTCAATTATAAGAACAGACAGAGGAGATTCGCGGTTATGCTTTTTGTGATCTCTCATATAAAAAATAGTTATATTTATTTCCCTGAAAACACAGAGGAACACCATGCTGACCCACAGAGAAATTCTTTCCACCCTTGAAATGCTTCAGAATGAGCATCTCGATGTCCGTACCGTGACATTGGGAATCAGTCTTTTGGATTGTGCAAGCCATGATCCGAATATCTTCAAAAAAAATATCCGCGCCCGAATTGCAGGACTTGCCGGAAATCTTGTCGCAGTCTGCAATCGGATCGGCGACAAATACGGCATTCCAGTGGTCAACAAACGCATTGCGGTCAGTCCGATTGCTGTGGCAGCCGCGCCTTTTTCTTCTGCCCTTATGGTTGAAGCGGCAAAAACCCTCGATGATATTGCCCGGGAAATGAATGTTGATTTCATCGGCGGATTCAGCGCATTGGTTGAAAAAGGAATTGCCAAAGGCGACCGCGCATTGATCGAGGCAATTCCCCAAGCCCTTGCAGAAACAGACCGCGTCTGTGCTTCCGTGAATGTCGCGTCCACCCGTGCAGGTATCAACATGGATGCCATACTTCTCATGGGAAAAATCATCAAACAGGCTGCTTCCCTGTCCGCGGACAAAGACGGACTCGCCTGCGCCAAACTCTGCGTATTTGCCAATATTCCCCAAGATATCCCCTTTATGGCAGGCGCGTATCTGGGAATCGGCGAACCGGACGCGGTCATTAATGTGGGCGTCAGCGGTCCCGGAGTCGTAAAAAAAGCTATTGACCGCGCTCTCGAAGCCAACCCGGACCTTGATCTGGGAATGATTTCGGAACTCATCAAACGGACAGCTTACAAAGTGACGCGCATCGGAGAACTCATCGGCAGGGAAGTGGCAGAAGCTCTGGGTATCCAATTCGGGGTGGTTGACCTTTCTCTCGCGCCTACGCCCAATGTGGGTGACAGCGTGGGAGAAATTTTTCAAAGTCTGGGTCTGCTCAGTATCGGCGTTCCCGGAACCACAGCCGCGCTCGCACTGTTAAATGATGCGGTGAAAAAAGGCGGCGCATTTGCCAGTTCCCATGTGGGCGGACTCAGCGGCGCGTTCATTCCGGTCAGCGAAGACCTGAATATCTCGGAATCCGCAGCCGC
>DYRK01000224.1:2158-8889 GCA_020718785.1 Desulfatirhabdium butyrativorans
GCATTGGCTGATGCTTACAATTCCGATAATTATACTGCTATGTTCTGCGGCGCATCGCTCATTGATTCCAAATGGGTGGTCACGGCTGCCCATTGCGTAACGAGTCTTTATTCTTGGGGAGAATATATGACTCCCGGCGATGTGGAAGTGGTGCTGGGCGTTTATGATTTCAAGCATGACAGCGGAAAACGGGTCAGAGTCAAACGCATTATTCCTCATCCGCTTTATGATCCTTGGGCAGGGACATCCGATTCGGATATTGCTTTGCTGGAATTGGCAGAGGAAGTTTCCTATCCCGCTGTTCCGCTTGTATCTGACGACAGTTCCCTTGAAGGAGATGAGGCTGTTGCCATAGGCTGGGGACGAACCAATCCTCAGGGCATTGTTGCAAGATTTCCGTATCAATTGCAACAGGTTTCGGTCCCGATCATTTCCAATGAGGAATGTAATGAATCTTACAATCAGACCGCGGGCTACTATAATGATCCCATAACCGATAATATGATGTGCGGAGGCGATGCAGAAGGCGGCAAAGATACCTGTCAGGGCGACAGCGGCGGTCCTTTGGTGATAAAGGACGGCGACACATGGAAACTGGCGGGAATTACCAGTTGGGGCGTGGGCTGCGGAGAAGCGGGCTTTTACGGCATTTACTCCCGTGTATCGGAATTTCTCGATTTTATTGATGAAAATCTGGCAATAGACTATTTTGCCTGCGCTGATGTCAATGGAGACGGCATTGTCAGCAGAAAAGACCGGCTGAAGAAATACAATGACTTGGACGCGGAGTTCGAAGACTGGATTCTGGAATGCTGGTATTCGGAAACTGCCTGCGGAGATGTCAACGGTGACGGAAATATCAACCGCGCTGATATCATTCGTAAAAATTCGGATTTGAATCAGGATTTCAAAGACTGGAAACGGATATGCTGGGTTCCGGAGATGTCTTCGTATTAAAGCGGAGGAGTGCGGAAATGAAAAAATAAAATCCCATTGAGGATTTTATTTTTTCTTTTTCGCATGTCGGTACGGAAAAAAGCAGAACCGGAAGGTCCGGTTTCCAACAGAGAGGATAAAACCATGGCTGAGATATTGCCGGAACTGAGGGCTGAACCGCCGGATTACAGCCGGATTGTTACGGAGGATGATACGCCCGTGGACAATATATTTTCCGAAAAACAGCAGCGGCTGCTCACGGAATCGCTGAACAGTTCGTGGAACCCGGGGCATCCCTTTGTAGCAGCGGCAGATGTCGGGATTTTTTATGATCTGAACGAACCGCCGGTGGTGCCGGATATGTTTGTGAGTATATGCGTGCAGGTTGCCGACGATATGTGGGAGAAAAAAAACCGCTCCTATTTTCTGAGCGAATTCGGAAAACCGCCCGATATCGCTGTCGAAGTCGTTTCCAACACCGAGGGCGGGGAAAGCGGCAGAAAAATCAGGATATATGCCCGGGCCGGAGTGAGATATTACATTATTTTCGACCCGCAAAGGCTTATTCAGAAGGACGCCCTGCGGGTCTACGAACTGCACGGGGGACAGTATCTTCCCAAAGTCGGCGGACGTCTGACACACGCGGGACTCGGCGTGACTGTGTGGGAAGGCGTGTTTGAAAAAAAGCACAGCTTCTGGCTGCGCTGGCTCGATCATCAGGGAAATCTCATTCCCACAGGACGGGAACTTGCCGAACTGGAACGGAAACACACTGAAGAGATAAAAAAACAGCTGATATCGGAACGCCGGCGGGCAGATCGTCTTGCCGAAAAACTCAGGGAACTCGGAATTCCTTTTGAATAGAATCGGATATTCGGATAAAGGGAGAATAAAACCATGGCTGAGATATTGCCGGAACTGAGGGCTGAACCGCCGGATTACAGCCGGATTGTTACGGAGGATGATACGCCCGTGGACAATATATTTTCCGAAAAACAGCAGCGGCTGCTCACGGAATCGCTGAACAGTTCGTGGAACCCGGGGCATCCCTTTGTAGCAGCGGCAGATGTCGGGATTTTTTATGATCTGAACGAACCGCCGGTGGTGCCGGATATGTTTGTGAGTATATGCGTGCAGGTTGCCGACGATATGTGGGAGAAAAAAAACCGCTCCTATTTTCTGAGCGAATTCGGAAAACCGCCCGATATCGCTGTCGAAGTCGTTTCCAACACCGAGGGCGGGGAAAGCGGCAGAAAAATCAGGATATATGCCCGGGCCGGAGTGAGATATTACATTATTTTCGACCCGCAAAGGCTTATTCAGAAGGACGCCCTGCGGGTCTACGAACTGCACGGGGGACAGTATCTTCCCAAAGTCGGCGGACGTCTGACACACGCGGGACTCGGCGTGACTGTGTGGGAAGGCGTGTTTGAAAAAAAGCACAGCTTCTGGCTGCGCTGGCTCGATCATCAGGGAAATCTCATTCCCACAGGACGGGAACTTGCCGAACTGGAACGTAAACGCGCAGATAATGAACGGAAACACGCCGAACTGGAACGGAAACGTGCTGATAATGAACGAAAATGCGCCGAACTGGAACGGATACGCGCCGAACAGGCTGAAAAGCAAATTATGTCGGAACGCCGGCTGGCAGAACATGAAAAACAGAGGGCAGATCGTCTTGCCGAAAAACTCAGGGAACTCGGAATTCATTTTGAGTAGTTTTTAATAAAAAAGCACATGTTGGGCAAACCGGGTTTTTTTCGGAAACAGTTCTTTTCATCGCCGGAAAAAACCCGGTTTCTGTTTACGGCTGTTTATTTCCGATTTTTCAGCCGAGTTACGGATAATCAGGAAAAATTAAAATCTGT
Source organism: Desulfatirhabdium butyrativorans (assembly GCA_020718785.1). Lineage (GTDB taxonomy): Bacteria > Desulfobacterota > Desulfobacteria > Desulfobacterales > DYRK01 > DYRK01. The sequence continues at coordinate 4,966 of DYRK01000224.1, forward strand.
CTTGATCTTATCCGAAAAAGATTGTATCTTGGATAAACACAGTGCCAGCAGATCGGAAATGCCTCCCTGCCGCTCCCGGCGGATTGACGGCCATTTTTATCCTTCGGCGCCGGAAATGCCTGGGATCTGTCAATCCCAGGCGGGCATTTCGGGAAAATTTTCGATCTGCTGAGTGTGAATCAATATAGATTTAGGAGAAATGATGGCTGAAACTGACAAAGACGATCTTATAAGCATTATCGAAGAAGAAGACAGAGATACGAATATCCCCAGTATTCTGCCGCTGATGCCGGTACGCGATGTGGTGATTTTTACGGATATGCTGCTTCCGCTGTTTATCGGACGGGAACAGTCTGTCCGTGCCGTGGAAAAAGCAGTGGAAAAAGACGGGTTTCTGCTTTTGGTCACCCAGAAAGACCCATCCCTTGAAAATCCTAAGCCGGATGAAATGTACATGGTCGGCACGGTGGGCAGAATTCTGCGGATGCTGAAACTTCCTGACGGACGGCTCAAAGCCCTTGTGCAGGGCGTTGCCAAAGCACGGATTCTCGAATATGTCAGAAAAAAAGTCTGGTACCGCGTAAAAGTGGAACTGATCTCGGAACTTTCCATGAAGAATGCCGATCTGGAAACAGAGGCACTGATGAGAAACGTCCGGGAGCATTCTGAAAAAATACTGTCGCTTAGGGGAGAACTCAGCGGCGATGTCACCGCTATTCTGCAAAGTATCGAAGACCCCGGCAAACTCGCCGATCTGGTGGCATCGAACCTGAGACTCAAAATCGAGGAATCCCAACTGCTCCTTGAAATAGCGGATCCGGTGGAACGTCTCAGAAAAGTAAACGATATGCTCTGCCGGGAAGTAGAGCTTTCCACCATGCAGGCAAAGATTCAGTCCGATGTCAGAGATGAAATATCAAAGAATCAAAGGGATTATTTCCTCAGAGAACAGGTTCGGGCAATTCATAAAGAACTGGGTGAATTTGATGAAAAACTTCAGGAAGTGGAAGAATACGAAAAAAAAATCAGACGCGCCAAAATGTCCAAAGAAGCTGAAACAGAGGCTGTGAAGCAGCTCAAACGGCTGGAGCAGATGCATCCGGATGCCGCGGAAACCTCGATGGTACGCACATATTTAGACTGGCTGACGGACATGCCCTGGAGAAAATCCACCAAAGACGGCATTGAAATCAAATACGCCAAACAGGTTCTGAACAAAGAGCATTACGGGTTGGACAAGATAAAAGACCGGATTCTGGAATACCTGAGTGTAAGGAAACTGAATCCCAAAACAAAGGGTCCCATTCTCTGTTTTGCAGGACCTCCGGGAGTGGGAAAGACATCTCTGGGCAGGGCTATTGCCAATGCCATGAAGCGTAAATTTGTGCGGATTTCGCTGGGCGGAATCCGGGATGAGGCAGAAATCAGAGGACATCGCCGGACATACATCGGCGCGCTTCCCGGACGTATCCTTCAGGGATTGAAGCAGTCCGGAACCAACAACCCGGTATTCATGATGGATGAAATTGACAAACTGGGGTCAGATTTTCGCGGCGATCCCTCAGCCGCGCTTCTTGAAGCCCTTGATCCGGAACAGAATGCCGAATTCAGCGATCATTATCTGAATCTGTCCTTTGATCTTTCCAAAGTCATGTTTATTCTTACCGCGAACCTGACAGATACTATTCCTTCAGCTCTGCTTGACCGGATGGAGATTATCGCTCTTTCCGGCTACACCGAAGAGGAAAAAATGACTATCGCGGAAAAGCATCTGATTCCGCGCCAGATCAAGGAAAACGGACTAAAACCGAGAAATATTTCAATCAGTTCTTCGGCACTGCTTCAGATTATCACAGAATACACATCAGAAGCCGGGTTGAGGAATCTTGAGCGGGAAATCGGAACAATATGCCGCAAAGTGGCACGGAACATAGCGGAAGGGAAAAAAAGACAGTTTGTGATTACCAGAGGCAATCTGCATAAATATCTCGGTGTTCCCAAATATTTTCCTGAAATGGATCAGGATGACAGTCAGATCGGGCTTTCGACAGGGCTTGCATGGACTCAGGTGGGCGGAGAAGTGCTGTATGTGGAAGCATCGCTTATCGGCGGCAAAGGGGAACTGATTATCACCGGGCAGGTCGGAGAAGTGATGCAGGAGTCAGCGCGCGCTGCAATGACTTACGCCAGAGCCAATCTTGGGAAATTCGGTGTCGAGGAGAATATTTTCGAAAATCTGGATGTGCATATCCATATACCGGCAGGCGCGATTCCCAAAGACGGTCCTTCCGCGGGCATAGCCATGGCAACGGCTTTGATTTCCGTGCTGACCGAGAAACCGGTCAACAAATATGTTGCCATGACCGGCGAAATCACACTCAGGGGCAGAGTGCTTCCAATCGGAGGATTGAAGGAAAAAGCTTTGGGCGCGCTGAGAGGGGGAATCCGCACAGTCATCATTCCCGAAAAAAACAAAGGAGATCTGACTGAAATTCCTATGAATGTCAGACGGCGGATCAAATTCATTCCTGTAAAACATATAGACGAGGTACTGCCCCTTGCGTTTGAAAAAGAAGGAACAAAGGTAAAAGCGAAAAAGAAGAAATAACGTCCGGAGTGCAAAACCATTTTGGCATTTTTGCACTCCTCCGTAACTGATAACGGATCACACTACCGGACAAAAAATCATAACATGCTGATTTTATTAATTAGGAAACAGAAACGATTTGCAAAATCGTTTTACAGTAAAACGGCTTTGCAAGCCGTTTTGCGTCTGTTTGAGCAGAGCGGTCTGAAAAATTGTCCGGTAGTGTGATAACGGATAATTATCCGATGAAAATTCTTGCTGTTGATACGGCTGCCGACAGTTGCAGCGTGGCTGTTGCAGATTCGGGGTACGGGATTCTGGCTGAAATGACAGTTGACATCAGGCAGACGCATTCGAAACACCTGATGCAGATGGTCGTTACGGTGCTTGGCATGACCGGGCTTAGGATTTCCGATATTGACGGATTTGCCGTGACTCGCGGTCCCGGAAGCTTTACGGGTTTACGAATCGGCATCAGCACCGTAAAAGGACTTGCCGCAGGATCGGGAAAACCGCTGGCAGGTGTTTCGAGTCCGGATGCACTGGCATTTCAGTTTCCCTTTGCCGACTGCCTGATCTGCACCATGACAGATGCCCGTAAAAAAGAGGTTTACTGTTCCAGATACCGGTTTGAAAACGGCAGACTTAAAAAAGAAAAAGAAGATCAGGTACTTTCACCTGACAAGGCTGTTGCCGATATTTCCGAACCTTGTCTTTTTGCAGGAAATGGGGCTTTGATTTATCAGAAACAGATCGCTGAAATTATAGGCAGAAATGCCCGTTTTGCGCCGCTCTGTATGAATATCGTCCGGGCAGGTATCGTGGCGCAGCTTGGTATGCAACGATTGGAAAAAGGGGACAGCGATGATGTGGCACTCTTCCGACCGTGTTACCTCCGAAAATCCGATGCGGAATTAAATTTCGGACCCAAAGCGGTTATCATTGACAACAGGTTTCCGGCTTGATATTAAAGGCTATTGACAGCAGGATGATTTTCCGTGAGATTTTTGAAATAATGCAGGGGGGTGAAGCTTTTATTATTCCGGGAAGCTGGTCGAGGGATATCGAAATCCGCATCAATTTTTTCGGAAGACACGAAGACGCTTTTATTTTTCCTGCCAACATTACAAACTGCATGTTACTATGGAATGCATAAATCATGCCATAATTGGAATTTTGAACCAAAAATAATTCTGTAGCGAAATTTTGAATCTATAGTAGCATGAATTTATGTTGTTTATGAATTTATTTTTTATTTTCAAAAAATCCTTACTTTTTTATAAACTGTTGCGCCATTCGGCTCAGTCTTTCGGCGGATGCTCAGGTCCGCCTGCCGC